>WFUY01000353.1 GCA_015484715.1 Thermoflexales bacterium
GAAGCTGGATGTCCCCATCGTGGGGGTGATCGAGAACATGAGCAGCTACGTGGATCCCGAGACGGGGGTCCAGGGGGACGCTGCCCAGGAAGGGGACCTGGTAGCGCTCGGCCAGCTTCTGCCCGCCTCCCTCGCCGAAGATGTCGAGGCGGACCCCCGTCTCGGGATCCACGTAGCTGCTCATGTTCTCGATCACCCCCACGATGGGGACATCCAGCTTCTGGAACATCGCCAGCGCCTTCTGGGCGTCGGCCAGGGAGACCTCTTGGGGTGTGGTGACGATGATGCCGCCGCTCAAGGGGACCGATTGGGCCAGCGAGAGCTGCACGTCCCCCGTCCCCGGGGGCAGGTCAATGACCAGGTAGTCCAGCTCCCCCCAGTCCACATCGGTGAGGAACTGGCGGATGGCGCTGTGGAGCATCGGCCCCCGCCAGATGACCGGCTGCTCCGGGGGGACGAGGAAGGCCATGGACATCAGCTTGACGCCGTAGGCCTCGGCGGGCATCAGCTTGTTGTCCCGGGGCGGCGGCATATGCCGCACCCCCATCATTAGGGGGATGTTCGGCCCCAGGATGTCGGCGTCCAGCAGCCCCACCGTCGCCCCTTCCATAGCCAGGGCGACGGCCAGGTTGGTGGCGATGGTGGATTTGCCCACCCCGCCTTTGCCGCTGGCAACGGCGATGGTGTTGCGCATCGGCACGGCGATGCGCCCTACGATCCGCTGGTCGGTGGGGACGTTGGCGTCCAGCTTCACCTCAACCTCCCGGACACCGGGCAGGGCCAGGACCGCCTGGCGGGCCTGGTCGGCGATGGCGTCCCGGAGGGGGCAGGCGGGCGTAGTCAGCACCACGGTGAAACGCACTCGGTCGCCCTCGATCTGGACATCCCGAATCATGTTCAGCGATACCAGGTCACGGTGCAACTCCGGCTCGATGACCCGGCTCAATGCGGCCAGGACTTGTTCTTCTGTTACCACAGCGTTCACTCCTGTCTCTCCAGGCTGAGGTGTGACACGAGGTGCGACGCCCCTGGCGAAGGTGCGTCGCACCTCAGCACCCTGGTGCCCCGGCACCTCAGCAGGCTTAACCTTTCCTTGCCTTCCTTGCCGCTGCTTTCTTGGCGGCCTTCGCAGCTCGGGCCTCCTCCTCTCGCTTCCAGTCCGTGGGGTGGATCTGGGCGTGGTAGGAGGCCGGCTTGAGCAACTTCTTCAGGTCGAAGACGAGCTCATCCCGGTGGTAGGCGGAGAGCTCGTAGTCGTGGTCCATCTTGATGGCGTCGAAGGGGCAGAACTCGGCGCAGTAGCCGCAGGACATGCAGATGCTGGCGTCAATGTAGAACTCGGCCGGCTCCGGCCGGGGCCGCCCCGTCTTGGGGTCCTTGGTGCGGACGATCCAGATGCACTGCGGCGGGCAGACCTTGGCGCAGATGCCGCAGGAGGTGCATCGCTCTTTCCCCGTCTCGTCGTCGTAGACCAGGAAGGGGATGTAGCGGAAGTTCTCCGGCACCGGCAGCTTCTCGAAGGGGTACTGGACGGTGAAGATGCCCCGCTCCTTCGGTCCCTGCCGCTGGGGCAGCGCTTCCGGCGTGTACCGCTTCCCCAGATAGCGGATGTCCTCGATGTAGGTCTCGACGAAGTGCTTGAGGGTGACGCCCAATCCTTTGAGGATGCCTGATCCGTACATTATCGGTCTACCTCCCCCAGGACGATGTCAATGCTGCCCAGGATTGCGACGATGTCGGCTACCTTGTGCCCTTTGCTCATCTCCCCCAGGCTGGTCAGGTTGATGAAGCTGGGGGCCCGGATGTGGTAGCGGTAGGGGTTCGGCCCCCCGGTCGAGACCAGGTAGAAGCCCAACTCGCCTTTGGGGTTCTCCACCCGACCGTAAGCGTCGCCGGCGGGCACCCGCACCTGGTAGGCTTTCTTGCCGGCCTGGATGGGCCCGTCGGGGATCTGGTCCAGGGCCTGCTTCAGGATGTGCAGGCTCTGGCGCATCTCCTCGATGCGCACCTTGTAGCGATCGAAGATGTCGCCGTTGGTGCCCACCGGGATCTCGAAGTCGAAGCGGTCGTAGATGCCGTAGGGCTCGGCCTTGCGCACGTCGTAGGCGACGCCGGAGGCGCGGAGCACCGGCCCGGCGGTGCTGTAGGCGATGGCCATCTCCTTGGGCAGCACGCCCACCCCAACGCTGCGGGCCAGGAAGATCTCGTTGCCCGTCAGGTAGGTCTCGAACTCGTCAATCACCCGGGGCAGCCGGTTCTCCACCAGCTCCCGGGCCAGGGGCAGGAACTCCTCCGGCAGGTCGCGGGCCACGCCGCCGAAGCGGAAGTAGTTGCACATCATCCGGGAGCCCGAGGCCATCTCGAAGAGGTCCAGGATCAGCTCCCGCTCCTCCAGGCCGTAGAGGGCCGGCGTGAAGAAGGCTCCCAGATCGTTGAAGAGGAAGCCGATGGCGATGAAGTGGTTGACGATGCGGGTGAGTTCCGCCATGATCACCCGGATGTACTCGGCCCGCTCCGGCACCTCCACGCCCATCAGCTTCTCCACGGCCACGGCGTAGCCGAAGTTGTTGTGCATCGAGCAGATGTAGTCCAGCCGGTCGGTGAAGGGCATGTTCCCCAGCCAGGTGTTGCGCTCTCCGATCTTCTCGTGGTTGCGGTGCAGGTAGCCCATCACCGGTTCCAGGTCCACGATGGTCTCGCCGTTGAGGGTGACCACCATGCGGAAGACGCCGTGGGTGCTGGGATGCTGGGGGCCCATGTTGACGACGACCCGGTCGGTGCGCAGCCCTTTGCCGTTGCCGTGGCCCGTTTCCAACTCCAGCAACCCTTCGTAGAGGGCGGCATCCCCCTCGGGGGTCCAGCCCTCCGGCGTGAAGTCGGGGGGATACTGGACGTTGCGCCCCCAGGGGGTCCGTTCCTCGGCCATGGCGAAGTGACCCTGGGGCCAGC
This sequence comes from Thermoflexales bacterium, assembly GCA_015484715.1. Taxonomy (GTDB): domain Bacteria; phylum Chloroflexota; class Anaerolineae; order S140-20; family S140-20; genus S140-20. Next base: position 2,950 of record WFUY01000353.1, read on the forward strand.
GGCTCTTGAAGGGCTTGTGCTCTTCCTCAAAGTAGGGTTCCTTCCAGTCCTTGCGCATCGGGTGGCCGGCGAAGCCCTCCCACAGGAGGATGCGCTTCAGGTTGGGGTGACCGGTGAAGCGGACGCCGTAGAGGTCCCAGATCTCCCGCTCCTGGAAGTCGGCCCCCGGCCAGACGGCGACCAGGGAGGGGAGGACAGGATCCTCACGGGGAGTTCTGGCCTTGAAAGTGAGGGGGCCACCGCCGCTCAGCCGGTAGGCGTGGTAGACGACCTCGAAGTAGCCGTCGTCCAGGTAGTCCACA
>WFUY01000354.1 GCA_015484715.1 Thermoflexales bacterium
GCGGCACTTCTTGAAGCCAGAACTCCGGCGTCGGCTATACGATCATCTCATCGCTCCGGTGGAACCGCTCCTCCGAGGCCGGCGTCGGCTCTACCTGGTCCCCCACGGTCCCCTCCACTACATCCCCTTCCAGGCTCTCATCGCTCCCGACGGAGATACGCTACTGCGGGAAGGAGGTCCCTCGTTCGTCTACGCCCCCAGCGCGACCTTTCTCCTCCACATCCGGCAGCGAACGGAAGGAGCCGCGCCTGCCCCTCTCTTGGCACTGGGCTACAATGGACAGGACCGGATGGCCCTGCGCTTTGCAGAAGCGGAAGCCCAGCGAGTTGCCCAGGTCACCGGAGGGCGAGCTCTGATCGGCCCTACGCCCAAGAAAGCAATCCTCTATCGGGAAGCAGCCGGTCACCAGGTGCTCCACATCTCCTGCCACGGTGAGTTCGACCCCGATCTCCCCCTGGCCTCTGCCCTCTACCTAGGCCCCGGAGAGACCCTGACGGCGATGGAAGTGCTAGAGCACCTTCGTCTGCGCTGTGATTTGGTGGTCCTGAGTGCCTGTGAGAGCGGTCTCAGCCGGGTGCGCCGGGGGGATGAGTTGATCGGCCTGACGCGGGCCTTTTTCTACGCAGGCACTTCGGCATTGCTTTCCACCCTGTGGCGAGTGGACGAACGCTCAACCCTGATCCTGATGGAGCAGTTCTACCAGAGCCTGCAGGCCGGGCTGGACTTCGCCGACGCTCTTAGCCGGGCTCAGCTCTACCTGAAGAGCCTGTCCCGGCGCGAAGCTTCGAAGCTCCTAGAGCGCTTCCTGCTGGAGGACTCCGCCTCAGCTTGGCCGACCCTTTTCGAGGTCTTGCGCCAGCCCCAGACCCATCCCAAGGGATGGGCAGAATCGGCGATGGACGAGCAGACCGGGCTGGGATGGGCAAGGAGGCACGAGGAACGCCCCTTCGCCGATCCGTACCACTGGGCTCCTTTCATCCTTACAGGAGATCGCACCCTGTTAGGAGTAGAGGCGGGGTAAGGTTGACAGAAGGGATAAGGGGCTACCGTGATCCCCCGCTCCGCGCGGGGACTTTCCCGTTCTCTAGCTGAAGAGGAGAAGGTGGACAGTGGATCCCCAATCCTTACTCTTACGGTAACCACCGCGAGGGTCAGGACCGGGGTGTGATCTCGAGGGCAAGATGGGCCAAGTCGTCTTTGAGGACCCGCTCGAAAAGCACCAGGCCGAAAGCATCGGTCTGTCGAACCCCTAGAACCGTTTTCCCCCGCTTAAGAGCCACCGTTGTACCTGCCAGATAGGGCCATCCCCCTTTGCTGGGAATGTTGACCTCGACAGCCAGTGTGCAGAAAGCGGAATCGCCTCGATCTGCCTCGGCTGTGACCGTGACTTCCATATCCTCAACAGCCTCTTTCAGGGAAAACTGCCACAGGATGTTGGGGGCCCTGTTGGACTTCAGGCCGGCAGCATGAGCGGGCTGATAAGCTGATGTTCGCAAAGCGCGAAGCAGCTCTGCTGAAAACTCGATGATCAAGCGCCCCAGGGCATCTTGATACCAAGCCCTGCCGCTCTCTGGAGGTTCCTTGGTCAACTCCGCTTGGAGAAAGGGCAGTTTGGGCTCTGGGTAATGGGGAGGCTCCCTCTCCCCCTCGCCATAGGCCAGATCGAGCATCTCTAGGAGCGCTACGTATTCCGCCGAGCAGTAAGGGCAGGTCTCCAGGTGAACTGCAACCGGATGCCACCGGGCTTCCTCTGCCTGTCCCCTCGTCTCCGCCTGAAGGTACTCGGGCAACAGTGCCTGACATGCCTGACAAGTCAACAGGTCTTCCTCATCCATCGCCAGGGCTCGAAGAAACTGTTCCATTTTACGCTCGCAGCGGGGACAAGTGCTTACGTGGTGGACAATGGCATCCAGCACAGTAGGATCACGGTTCGGATCTTTCAAGTAGGTCAGTAGCCCTTCGATGACTGTACGGCATCCTGCCGTCTGCATAGACTTTTCCCTTCGTCACAAGTAAAGAGTAAGCTAACCCTGGAATATTACAACGCAAGGATGGGTATTGCGTTCACAATGCTCCTGGCGCAAAATACTCCCTTAACGCCTCGTCCTCTCGCAGTCGTGCGATGCCCCGATGCCGAAGCACCCGGACATGGCCGGCTGTGATCCCCAGCCGGTCTCCAATCGCCTCATCGCTCAGCCCGCCGAAGAATTTCAGCACGATCACCTCTCGCTGCCGTTCATCGGACAGGCGATGAAGAGCTTCGATCAGGACCTGCGCTCGTTCTCGCCGATCCAGACTGGCAGATGGAGACGGAACACTGCCCTCGACAATAGGCTCCAGTGGGAGGTTGTCGCCTCTTGCCCGATGCTCCTGCTGGAAAGCATGGCGCAGCTTGTTCAGGGCGAAAGCCAGGAACGCGCCAGGACTCCGGCAACGGTCTATCTGCTCGTAAATAAGGACCAAAGCCCGCTGGGTTACGTCCTCGGCCAACTCCGGCCACCGGTTGTAGGCGACCTGGAACAAGAAGCGGAACAGTTCGCGGTATCCCTGCTCCCGTCGGTCCGGCCTTTCCGCCTGCAGGCAAGCTTCATAGAGCACAAGGGTGTACTGATGTTTGACCAACCGTTTCAACTCGGTCGGCGATGCGACCGGTGAAGCAGCGTCTAGCACCCTCTCCACCAGGACATCGGCGGGCAGCAAGCGCCAGCCGTACCGCGCCATCAAATCCTGCACAATGCCCAGGCAGGCCTGATGGGCGGTCACCTCCCCTGTTAAGCCCGTCTCGCGCCTCATTTCCCCCCTCTTTGACAGTGACAGTCTCATTATAACATACTTGCAGGGCAACCGGAAGCCCACTTCTCAGCGGATCCCCCTGCAGATCATCTCCCAACCTTCGTAACGTCTCTCCGGGGAGAGGCTCTTTACTTAGCGAAGAAGCTTCGGCTTCGGAGCTTTCTCCAGAACCTGCAAGGCGGCGGGATCCTTACCGGCCGCTTGTCTTATATTACCACAGAAAAACTGCAGGAAACTACGGATTTGCTTCGGAGGGGTGCGGGAAATGGCCAAAAACTGCGAGAAACTGCGAGAAACTGCGGAGTGTGGGGCCTTAGAATGGGCTCAACAGTGCTTGAAATCCCCGCCAAGCTGTGCTACAATAGAGA
>WFUY01000355.1 GCA_015484715.1 Thermoflexales bacterium
CGAGACCTCCAGCCCACCCTGGAGATTGATGCCGAGGTCCCCCTCTCCGCCCTCACCCCTGCCCTCTACGAGGACCTGGCCCGGCTGGAGCCCTGTGGGGAAGAGAATCCGCCGCCCCTCTTCCTGAGCCGCAACGTCCAGGTGGTCCGGGCCCGGACCGTTGGTTCCGCCGATGCTCACCTGAAGCTGAGCCTCACCGATGGGCGGGTCGTCTGGGATGCCATTGCCTTCCGCCAGGGAGCGTGGCTGGGGGAACTCCCCTCTCGTCTCGACGTGGTCTACCATCTAGAGGTCAACGAGTGGAATGGGGTCCGCTACCTTCAACTGAACGTTCAGGACCTGCGACCGGGAGGGAAGTGAAATGCGGGTGTTGGTCACCGGAGGGGCCGGTTTCATCGGCAGCCACCTCTGCGAGGCGCTGCTGGCGCGGGGGGACGAGGTGGTCTGCCTGGACAACTTCAACGACTACTACGATCCGGCCCGCAAGCGGGCCAACGTTGCGGCCTTCATCACCCATCCCCGCTGCTCCTTGGTGGAGGCCGACGTGCGGGATCGGGAGGGATTGGCGGCCCTCTTCGAGAGGGTGGGGGGCTTCGACGCCATCGCCCACCTGGCCGCGATGGCCGGCGTCCGGGCCTCGGTCCCTCGGGCTGTCCTCTACACCGAGGTCAATGTGCTGGGGACCGTTCACCTGCTCGACCTGGCACGGGACTATGGCGTTGGCAACTTCGTCTTTGCCTCCACCTCGTCGGTCTACGGGCGGACCCGGCGGCTTCCCTTCGTCGAGGACGACGTGGCCGACCGCCCGCTGGCCCCCTATCCGGCGACGAAACGGGCCTGTGAGATGATGGGACACGCTTACCACAACATGCACGGGCTGAACTTCACCGCCCTCCGGTTCTTCAGCGTCTACGGTCCCCGGGGGCGGCCCGACATGATGCCCTATCGTATCGTGCATCGGCTGGTGCACGACCAGATCATCACGCTCTTCGAAGGGGGGCGGATGCGCCGCGACTGGACCTACGTGGACGACATCGTGCAGGGGGTGGTGGCCGCCCTGGACCGCCCCCTGGGCTACGAGGTGATCAACCTGGGGCGGGGGGAGCCGATCTGGATGGACCGGTTCGTCCACATCCTGGAGGCGTTGGTGGGGAAGAAGGCCCGGCTGGAGACGCCGCCGGCGCCGGCCAGCGAACCGCCGGTCACCTACGCCGACATCGGTAAGGCCCGACGACTGTTGGACTACTGCCCTACGACGTCGGTGGAGGAAGGGTTGGCCCGCCTCTGGGCTTGGTATCAGGCGGAGATGGGGGTGTAGCCGGGGCCTTGTCAACCACTGGGGGGCACGGCGGCAGAGCAGGCGGACTGAGCGGAAGAGGCCCACCCTGTCGGACAGGCAGGGTGGGCCTTTGTGGTGCGACGAGTCGTTGAGGGATGGTTACGGTTCAATGTAGATGAAGAAAGTGCCGGTGGTGATCTCCTGACCTTGGGAGACCGGTTCGCTGGCGGCGGCAATGGCCTTCAGGGGCTTCAGGAAGGGCTTGACCTCCTGGGCGAAATCCTCGAGATCGGCCGGGCCCATCGCCCCTTCGACCAGGTCCATCGTCTCCTGGATGTTGAAGAAGAAGTAGCCGCCGTTGGGTTTGGGCAGCGGTGCCGTCGCCGCTTTGAAGAGGGCGGCCTGGCCCAGGACCTCGCCTCCCTCCAGGGCGGTCTTCATCCCGTCCGCCGACGTGCTCAGGATGAGGAAGCCATCGGCCACAACGTAGCCCAGCACGGGGCTGCCCATAGGTTCGGAGAGGAACGTGACCTCGCGACCCCCAACCTGCTCCTGGCGGATCTCCACCTCGCCGCTGGCGGCAAAGATGGTCTCCAGCTTCCCCAGGACGTTGGTCATCTTCCCTTCGTCGGAGACCTCGGTGATCAGCATCACGCCCAGGGGAACGTCGGGCATCCCCATCAGGCCCTGGGGATCGGGGAAGAGGATCAAGGCGAACTCACCATCGAGGAGAGGGAGGAGCTCTTCCTCAAGGTCCAGCCCCAACTGCTCCCGCAGCATCTGGAGGGCGCTGTCCAACTCCTCGGCGGTGCTCGGATCGCTCTGGCGGAGCAGGTCCAGCCCCGTCTGCATACTTGTGCCCAGGTTCATCCCAGGGATGTAGAGGATCGTGTTGGCAGGAACCCGGTCGGGGATCTTGTTCGAGGAGGGGCCGGCCTGGAAGGCTTCCTCGGGGAGCTTGGCCGGATCGTAGACGATGACCGTGTCCATCCGCACGCCGTTGGGCGTGAAGCCCAGGGAGAAGGCCATCGCCTGGAGGGCTTCCGCCTGGGCCATCATTTGATCCACTCCAGGAGTGGTAGGCCCGGCCATGCCGCTGGTTATCGCCATCTTGGCCAGCCCTAAGATCTGAGCGTAGTCCACGTAGGCGAAGCCAACCCGCTCCATAGGGAGGCTGCCTTGGACCTTGATGAAGGTCTCATCTTGGGCCAGGCTCCGCTTGCCCTTCCAGGCGTCAATGGCATCCTTCATCGTCTCGTCGTCGCTGGCAGCAACGACGAAGTTGTTGAAGGTGGCATAGGTGAGGGGCTGCTCCATCTCATCCTCGACCTGTTTGACGTACAGGGTCACACCCTGGTAGGTTTCCTCCTGGAAGACGCCTCCCTCTTGCTCTCGCGCCTTGTCGAGGAAGCGACCCGAGGCTTCCGTGTCGTAGGTGGCGATGGCGACGAGGAAGCTCGGCTCTCCGCCGGAGACGAGGTTCACTCCGGTGACCGCTATGGCGGCCTCGGGACCCAGCCAAGGCTTGATGTCGGCCTCATAGTCGAAGTCGCTATCCTCGAAGAGGGCAGCCGGCCAGTTCTCCAGCTTGCCCCCCACGTCCGGTAGATCGCCCCAAGCCCGCTTCAGCAGGTCGAAGTTGTCGGCCTGCTGGAGGTTGGGGTTGAAGGTGGCGAAGAGGAAGACATCAGGGGGGATGATCTCGGCTGCCCGGCTCTCCTCGCCCTGTTGAAGGAAGGGGAGCAGGGTGGTCAGTTGATCGCGCATGACGAAAGCGATAGCCCCGCAGGCGATAAGGGCCAGCAGGAGGGCTCCTAACGCCAGCAGGATCACCCGGGTGGTACGTCCTTGGTTCTGTCCCGATGGAGCTGTACTCAGTTCGCTCATCTTGATCTCCTTTCCCTCACGTCCCGCTCTGTTCATCGGTGTTGCGGCTCTTACGGGATAGCTTATCACAGGACGGCTTTTCGCGCAAGAGGGGAAGGCTGACGATAGGCTGACAGGAAGCTTCCCGCCATCGCAGGTTGTTTTTCAAGCGGGGGTGAGGTATACTCCAGGGTGGTTGTCTGTGCCTTTCTGAGCTGCCTGGCATTCCCAGGAATCCTCCCGCAGGTTCTCCCTGCATGACCTGCGGGAGGGGTAGGTTGTGCCTTTCGTTGGTCCATCCTCGAGGAGCGGAGAAAATGCAAGGAAAGGGGTGGATGGTGGGCAGATGGATGCTGTTGCTGGGGCTGCTGCTGGCCCTCGTCGTGCCGGCGGGGGCCGAGGATGCCGGCCGCTCCGTCCTGTTGGTTGAGGCGGAGGGACCCCTCACTCCGGCTATGGTGAGCTACATCCAGCGGGGGGTGCGCACCGCTGAGGAGCGTGGGGTGGAGGCGATGATCCTGCGGCTGGATACGCCGGGGGGCCAGATTGACTTGATGAACGAGATCATCCAGGCCATCCGGGAAAGCCGGGTTCCCGTCGTGGTCTACGTGGCTCCTCGGGGCGCCATCGCCGGCTCGGCGGGCACCCTCATCACCCTGGCCGGTCACGCCGCAGCGATGGCCCCGGAGACGGCCATCGGGGCGGCCAGCCCCGTCGGCGGTAGCGGCGAGGACCTCAACGAGACCCTGGCGCGGAAGGCGAAGGAGGCGTTGAAGGCCCAGGCACGGGGGTTGGCCGAGCGGCGAGGGGAAGAGGCGGTGAATCTGGCCGAGGCCGCCATTGAGGAGGCAAAGGCGGTCAGCGCCAGCGAGGCGCTGGAAGCGGGCTTGGTGGACTTCGTTGCCGACAGTCTTGAGGAACTGCTGGCCCAGCTGGATGGCTTCACCGTGCAGGTCCAGGGGGAAGAGCAGCTCCTGCGCACAGCCGGTGCCCGCATCGAGCGGCTGCCGATGAACCCTATCGAGCAGCTCCTGCACGTGGTGGTCAACCCCAACGTCGTCTTCCTCCTCTTCACCATCGGTGTCCAGGCCATCCTGATCGAGATCTCCAGCCCCGGCGGATGGGTGGCCGGCTTCATCGGTGTGGTCTGCCTGGCGCTGGGGATCTACGGCATCGGGGTGCTGCCGGTCAACTGGCTGGGGCTGATCTTCATTGTTGTGGCCTTTGTCCTCTTCGTGTTGGACATCAAAGCTCCGACCCACGGGGCGCTGACGGCGGCGGGGATCGCCTCGTTGGTGGCCGGTGCGCTGATCCTCTTCAATTCGGCAGGGGCTCCCTCCTACGCCCGCATCTCCGTCCCCTTCGTCCTCGGCGTGGCCGTGACTACGTCGGCCTTCTTCCTGTTCATCGTGACCAAGGCCATTCAGGCTCAGCGGGCGCCGGCGATGACGGGAGCCCAGGGGCTGGTGGGGGCGACCGCTCGAGTGCGCAGTGAACTGAAC
>WFUY01000356.1 GCA_015484715.1 Thermoflexales bacterium
CATCACCTTCGCCACCGACGTGCTCGAACTGCCGACTTCCGGGCGGGTAGGGGTCGTAGGGGAGTCATTGCGCACCTCGCTTCAGGGCCTCTACGCCGAAGGGTCAACGGCCCTTTACCAGGCGGTCCTCCAGGCCCTGAGGCGCATCGAGGAGCTACGGGCCGAGGATGAAGCGGCGGGGGAGGCCCGTATCTACGGCATCGTCCTGCTCTCCGATGGGAAGAACGAGATCGTGGGCGGTCCTTCGTGGAACGACGTCCTCAGCCGCCTCCCGTCGGGGATGGAGGCCAGCGGCGTCAAGATCTACACCGTCGCCTACGGGGAAGATGCCGACGAGGACGTGCTCCGCACCCTGGCCAACCGGACCAACGGGAAGTTCTTCACCGGTGATGTAAAGAACATCGCCGATGTTTACTTCCTGATCTCGTCGGAGTTCTGACCTTCCCAGGACCATCGGCTGGGAGGTCTCCCTCCTAGGGCTTTTCAGCCAGCGCCCTAACCCTTGGGGGGAATCCTCCCGCAGGTCCTCCCCACGGCCTAAAGCGCGTCGTAGGCCGCTCCCGACAAGCTATGGTGATCGCCGGGTACCGCGGGGCCTGCGGGAGGGTGATTGAAAAGCCCTATTCCCCCCAGACTCGTTTGCCCCTTCTCCCGGCCTGAGGTATAATCTTCCTGAGTCCCCGCCAGCCCGTTCTGAGCGCCTGACCCACCCCTCCGATGCCTGCCTCCTCTCCGGCCCCTTCTGGCGCTGGAGGTGCAGGGAAACGCGCAAGCGCCGGTCGTTGCGCGCCTGGCGGGCTACGGACCGGTCAGGAGTGATGTCCATCCACCAAGTCCAACAGTCCTTACCCCGACCGAAGCCATTGAGTTTCCACCGGTACAGTAGTTACGGATAGAGGGCAAGCGATGGGGGAGCCAGAGTCCATTTTATTGGTACAGGGGTTTGCGAAGGATACATTGGAGCCCATCCTGGAGCAAGCAGGTCTCTCGGTCGTGCGGGCCAGGAATGGCAAACAGGCCGTCGAGCAGGTGCAGAAGCGATTACCGGCCATTATCGTCGTGGATGTGACATCGTTGCGGATCGGCCGGCAGCGTCTCCGGCAAAAGCTGCGTCGTCTGACCGGTGACCTTCCCATCATCTGGATCACCGATATGAGCAACGGGGTTGAGGAAAGTGGGCCAGCCGACTTTTATCTCACCCGCCCCTTCTCACCCCAGGAGCTGGTCACCCAAATTCGATCCCTGACTGAGTTGCGAGCCGGGGACTTGGTCTTCCACATCCTGGAACGCACCGTCTATCGGGGCGGGCGAGCAGTCCGACTGACTCCCAAGCAGGCCCGCCTGCTGGAGACCTTTATGCGCCACCCAGGAGAGGTGCTGAGCCGCCGCTTCCTGATGAAGCACGTCTGGAACACCGATTACCTGGGGGATACCCGTACCCTGGATGTTCACATCCGATGGGTGCGGCAGGCCATCGAGGAAAATCCCAGCCGTCCGGTGCTCCTACGGACGGTGCGGGGGGTTGGGTATCGCTTCGAGGTCCCCCCGACATCCGGGGAAGAGGCCCTTGAAGCCCCCTCGGCACTGGAAGAGATCGGCCCTCCGCCGACAATGATGGAGGGCCTGTTGCCGGAGTCCTGAGCCACATTGGACGATCGAACCCGAAGACCGCATAGTCGGGTGGAGAGGTTGAGAGCGAACGCTGTCGGCCTCTCCCTCGCTTTTGGAGCGCCCCTAGGGCTTTTCCTCGCCACGATGGCCCCAGGGCTCACCTGGGCCCACGCCGGGGCCGACGGTGGGGACCTGATCACCGCCGCCTACACCCTGGGCATCCCCCATCCGCCCGGCTACCCTACCTATACTCTCCTGGCCTGGCTCTTCACCCGGCTGCCCGTGGGGAGCGTGGCCTGGCGCGTCCACCTGCTCTCCGCCGGAGCCACGGCGGGGGCGGCAGCGCTGCTCTTCGAGACCGTGCAGATGTGGGTCGGGGGAAGGGCCTGGAAGCGGACGGTGGCCGGCCTGGGCGCGGCCTGGAGCCTCGCCTTTGCCCCTCTGGTCTGGTCCCAAGCGATCATCGCCGAGGTCTACGGCGTCGCTCTCCTCTGGACGGGGCTGGTCTTGCTTCTGGCCTCCCGCCTAGCCCGGGCACCGGCCTCCGGGACGGCACGCCGCTGGGCCTTCCTCCTGGGGCTCTCCTGGAGCCTAGGATTGGGGGTCCACCTGACCCTTGCCTTCCTGATCCCCCTGGTGATCTGGGCCGTCCATCGGTCGGAACGGGTCGCCTGGGCCTCCCTGGCGGGAGGCGTCCTGCTGGGCCTTGCCGTCTGGCTCTACCTGCCCCTGCGGGCCGGACGGGGAAGCGTCACCTGGGGGGAACCGACGGACTGGGACGGCTTCTGGTGGCTGGCCTCAGGAGCCCTCTACCGGGGATACCTTTTCGCCCTGCCCGCCCAGGCCCTGCC
>WFUY01000357.1 GCA_015484715.1 Thermoflexales bacterium
GGCGTGGCCGTCGGAGCCGGCGTGGGCTGCGAGGGGGTGCTCGTGGCCGGGCTGATCCAGAAGTGGATGCGGGCGTTGCCGGTCTTCTCGAAGTACTCCACCCGCAGCCGGTGGGAACCACTCAAGTAGATCCCATCCACGTAGTGCAGCTCGTTGTCCATCTCCCGCCACTGGTCAATGATCAGCGCATCGTCCAGCCAGACGCGCACCCCGTCGTCGGCCCGGACGGAGAGGCGGTAGTAGCCAGGGGTGAAGGTCATCGTTCGGCTCCAGCGGGCGGAGAAGTTGTCGTCGGGCATCCAGGAGACGGGTGGCGCGGTCCCCCAATCGAAGTTGATCTCGGCGTCGTCCCGGACGAGGGCCGGCCCTCCCACCAGGTTTCGGTTGTCGAAGTACTCCCCCTTCCAGCTGGTGAAGTCGTCCAGCCGCTTCCACCAGACGTGGGCGTGGGCTTCACCGCCCTGCTCGAAGTACTCGACGGTGATCTGGTGGAGCCCTTCGCTGAGGGTGAGGTCGCCCCAGTGGGTGTTGGGGAGCTTCTGGGTGTACCAGGCGTCCACGACGAGCTGGCCGTCCACCCAGAGCCGGACGCCGTCGTCGGTGCTGGTGAGGAAGCGGTAGGTGCCGGCGGTGAAACCTAGGGTGCGGCTCCAGCGAACGGAGAAGTGGTCGGCCGGTAGCGCCGGATCGGGGGAGCCGGTCCCCCAGGCGAAGTCAATGGCGGCATCGGTGCGGACGAGGACGGGGCTGCCTTCCAGATTTTGGTTGTCGAAGTACTCGGCCCGCCATCCCTGCCCGCCGGTGATCCGCTCCCAGGTCAGGTAGACCGACGCCCCGCCCTCGTGCTCGTAGTACTCCACCCGGATGGCGTAGGTGCCCCGGTTGAGGTAGAGGTCGCGGGTGATCCAGCCGGCCTGCTGGTCGTACCAGGCGTCAATGACCAGCATATCCCCCACCCAGAGGCGGAAGCCGTCGTCGGAGCGAGCGGAGAAGCGGTAGGTACCGCTGTCAAACCACTCGGCCCGCGTCCAGCGGACGGAGAAGTTGTCGGCGGGGAGGCCGGGGTCGGGCGATCCTGTTCCCCAGTCGAAGTTGATCACCTGGTCGAAGCGGGTGAGGGCGGGAGCACCGCTCAGGGTCCGGTTGGGGAAGTACTCGGCCCACCAAGGACCGGGTTGGGAGGGGGGAGCGGCGGCCAGGAGCAGCGGAGCGAGGAGGCAGAGGAGGACGATTCCCCTTCGGGCCAGGGCGACCTTTCGGTTGAGACGCACCAACCTGTCGTTGCGCATCGGACCACCTCCTGGTCAGCAGGCACCGGGTACCTCCTGAAGCATCTGGCACCAATATAGCACGCTTGCGGGCAGAAGGCAAGTCTTGTGTCGCGGTGATTACCCATATCTTTGGAGATGGGGAGACTGGCCGTCCACGAATGGGGCACGAATACACGAATGAAGGACCGCCTCATTCGTGCATTGGTGAGAAATTCGTGGACGGCCTGCTTCGCAGCCGGGCAGTTTAGTGCCCGGCGTCGCACCGCTTTCCCGTTCCTTGACGGATGAGGCAAATATGCTATGATTGGAGGCGGTCATCGCTGAGGCTGTGGCAGCAGCCAAGGCTGAACAGGAATGAAAGTTGTACTGGATGCCAACCAGTCAGAGCCGCTGGATTTGACCTGCCCAGTCGGCGAGAGCACGTCGGCTGTGGCTCGGGAAGGCCACGTTCTGGGGCAGTTCGTCGGGGGCGAACCAGCGGACCTCGCTGGCTTCAGAGAGCGGGCGCGGTTCCCCGGCCACCGGCTCGGCCAAGAAGTAGATGTTGAGGGTCACGTACTCAGGCCCGTAGCTGTCCAGGTAGAACCCCAGCAACCCCGTCAGGCGTACCTCTAACCCCGTCTCCTCCCGCACCTCTCGGAGCACCGTTTCCTCAGGCGTCTCGTCAATCTCCATAAAGCCGCCGGGGAGGTCCCACCAGCCGGCGTAGGGTTCGATGCTCCGCCGGAGCAGCAGGAGCCGCCCATCCCGCACGATGAACGCGCCGGCGCAGGGCTTAGGATTCCGGTAGAGGATGCGGTCGCAGGCCCGGCAGACCTGCCGAGGCCGATGGTCGCCATTGGGTTGCTTCCAGACCAGTTCGTGACCGCAGTAGGGACAGAAGCGGAAGGGAGAAGAGAGCACAGGCTTTGACCTCCTTTTCGGTGGGTTGAATAGGCGGTGCCCGGCATCCACGGATGGGTGCCGGGCACCTTCGTTGGCAGGGACTAGGTGAGGTCTCCCTCGGTGACGTAGCGGGTCAGCTCGCTGACGCTTAGGTTCTCGATCCCCAGCCGATCCAGCGTGCGTCCCCGCCGCCAGTAGTCGGTGCGGTGGATGAAGTTGGCCAACAGGATGATCGCTTCCATTCCCCGCACGGAGACACCGTAGCGTCGGGCCAGGGAGGCGATGGGGACCAAGCTCATCGGCACATCTTCGAAGATGTACCGGTGCTCCAGAGATGTGGGGGCCTTGATGCCGTAGTAACCGGGCTGCCGGCGGATCGCTTCGTACAGGTTGGAGCCCCGAGCGTCGTAGGCCATGCGCAGCCATTCCAGCCCCGTCTGGGCTCGAATGCCCAAGGCCGAGGCCACCGTCACCCGCTCCCGGTCTAACACCTCCAGGACGCGGGCGACTGAGGGGGTGACGCCGTCAATGTAGAACTGGAAGTTGCCCCCACTGTTCTCGATCCAGCCGGCGTTGAGGATCGTCAGGGCCGGGTGGAAGATGGCCCCCATGTTGTCCAAGCTCGTCTTCAGTACATTCTCACCGTCAATGAACTGAGGGTAGGCTGAACGCAACCGTTCCAACACCAGCGGTGTGTCGGTGGCCGGCAGGGCGGCCAGGGGCACCGCCTCTTTGATACGGAAGATGCGGGCCTGGGCCGGCCCCTCACTGCGACTGGCGTAGATGAAGGTTGCTGCCTCGGCCACAATCACCTGGGCTGTGCAGCCTTTCTCTCGCAGAATGTGGCGAAACTCGATGGCTCCCAGCGTGCGCCCTGGGTTCAAGACGATGATCTGACCGTCGCGCAGGTGGGGGGCGGCGCGGAAGGCGATCTCCCGATGGGCGGTTGAGGGGGTAACGACCATCACGATGTCGGCCTCGGCCAACGCTTCCGCGTAGTCCGAGGTGACGTGCTGCAGCTGACCAAACCCTTGGATGTCTCCATCCTGGCTGTGGAGTTCGATCCCCCCTCGAGCCTTGATGGAGGCGACGTGCTCTGGCGTGCGGTTGAACAGCGTTACGGGGAATCCCATCAGGGCCAGGTGGGCGGCCATCGCCTTGCCACCGTGGCCAGCACCAATGACGGTGTAGCGAATCTTCTCCATTGCACCTCCTTTTGTACAAACACCGGATGAGACGAGGGACGTGATGCCCATTGCACGGACGGCATACCGCCAGCCGTGATGCTGCCGGCTGCTATTCGCTGTGCCGACGTTCGCCGGGCTGCTATATCGCCAGCCTGCTCAGCCGCTCCGCTTCGGTGAGGGGGCGGTAGCTCTCCGGGTCCACAACGACGCAGGCTCCATCTAAGATGGAAGTGACGATCTCTCCCCGGGCGAAGGGATTGTTGCGCAGGTGGGGGGCATCCATAATGCCAACCTCTACGGCGCGGGCCAGGGTCCTGGCGTCGGCCAGCGGGTCCTCCACGCCAGGGCTGGCCAGCGCCCGGATCGCGTCTAGCGTCACCTGGGCCTCAGCCACCAATTCCTCCTTGCGCCGCTGTACCGCCGGATCGCAGGTCATATCGGGAGCGCCACGTAGGGCGTTGTCAATGGCCCGGCTGGCGATCTTGCAGGCGGCGATGACGTCCTCAGCGGTGGCAGCGTGGTGGGCTTCGGTATGACCAACGACGTGGACGATGTGGGGACGCAAGGCCATCTGTAGGTAGACCGACGCGGCCAATTGTCCCCGGGCCGCCTCAGCGTCTACCGGGTAGGAGAGCAGCCCCGTCCGCGTCTGCCGCCAGATGCGGAAGGTCTCGTCCTCCAGCGGGGCGGTGATCTCCAGACAGGCCAGCATCTTGGCCAGGTCCATCGCATCCGAAAGCCCCGCTGGACTGTTGAACATCATCTGGGCGATGTAGTCGCGCACGCCGTAGGCTTTGGCGTTGTAGGCGGAGAGGTAGGCGCTGACGACAACGATGACGTCGGGCGCATCCCGCATCCCCCAGTGGTGGGGTTCGTTGAGTTCCACCGGGATGTTGCGTTCTCCGTACCAGGCCATCAGCTTCTGATGCTCCCGGATGGAACCCTCTAGGTCCCACGGTCCTCGCCCGTCCATCTGGTTGAACCAGAAGAGGGGGATGGCTGCCCAGGCGATGTTGATGGTCTCCACGTAGACTTCGGCCAGACGGATGAAGTCGTCGGTCCCCGAGTAGGTGCGCATCAAGGGGTAGTTCCCTCGCCGAGAGGCAGCGTAGAGCGCCCGGTAGTCATCGGGAGAGCGGACGGGGACGCCACCGGCCCCCTTGCGGCGCGGGTCCTGCCGCTCTGGATGGAAGAAGTTCTCCTGGGCGTCCTGGTCTATCCCCAGGGAGATCACGTCTAGTACGTGGGCTTCGGCGATCTTCTTGATGCCCTCGATGGTCGCTTCCATGGTGGGAAGGCCGAAATGGTGGCGGAGGACGGGGTAGGGGGCCTTCCAGGCGATCCGTTCGACCAGCGTCTGAGGATAGTCAGCCTCGGTGGGCGTGCCGCCGCTTCCCCGCAGGTAGGCGATCACTTGATCCTGGGTCTCGGTACCGTCGAAGACAGCATCGAAGAATCTCAACGCCCGGGCCCGCTCCGCCACCGGCGGGGTGCCTCCGAAGGCGAAACGGACCCCGGCTTCGTACAGGTCGGAAGCCTCCTCTGCAAATTGCCCCAGGAGTCGCTCTCCGGTCTCCGGCGTCAGCCGATAGGAGACGCCGACCAGGTCGGCCTGGTACTGGCGGGCCACCTCCAGGAGCCGCTCCGGCGGGACGGCTGGTCCCAGGAAGATGGTTCTCCATCCAGCCTGCTCGGCCAGCCGCAAGAAGTTCATCACACCGGCCACGTGGACGCACTCACCTAGCGCACCGGCAACAACGGTCTTCTGCTTCTCCATAGCTTCCTCCTTGACACTTGGCAGTGGGTGTGGATCCGGGGTCCGAGGTCCGACATTCCTCTGCTCCCTACCGGCCAGTGGCGCCGAGGGATCAGCCCTGTCAGGGCCGCGCCGAGAGTGCCGGCGGGGTCGAGAAGTCCATTGACCGAGGAGGTGCTCAGCCCAAGCCCACGCCAGCGATGGAGGTGCTGCAACGGGGGCAGGCCCCGTTGCGCACCCGGTTGGCCGTGATGAAGTAGCCTGTGCGGTTGATGAGCAGGGTGTTACACCGGGGGCAGTAGGTGCTTTCGCCCCGGACACCAGCGGGCATTGCCCAGCCGGGGACGTTTCCCACGTAGACGTAATGCAGCCCTTCTTCGCGTCCGATCTCCCAGGCCCGGACCAGCGTGGTGATGGGGGTGGGCGGTTCATCCGTTTTAAAGGCTGGGTGGTAGCGGCTGACGTGCCAAGGGACGTCAGGTCCCAGCTCCTGGCTGATGAAGCGGGCGATCTCCCGTAGCTCCCCTTCATCATCGTTGACATTGGTCACGACGAGGGTGGTCACCTCCAGCCAGATACCCTGTTCCTTCATCTTCTTCAGCGTCTCCAGCACCGGCTGGAGGCGGGCACCGATGAGCTTGCGGTAGGTCTCATCGCGGAAGGCTTTCAGGTCCACGTTGGCCGCATCCAGATAGGGCTGGATGATCTCCAGCGCCTCCTCGGTCATGTACCCGTTGGTGACGAAGACGTTGGCGATGCCTACGCTGTGGGCCAGGCGGGCGGTGTCGTAGGCGTATTCGAAGAAGATGGTCGGTTCTGTGTAGGTGTAGGCAATGCTACGGCACTGGGTGCGTCGCGCTTCCCGTACCAGCCGCTCTGGAGGTGCTTCTAGGCTGCCGAAGAGGAGGTGTTCCTCCCGGACTGCCTGGGAGATCTCCCAGTTCTGGCACCATTGGCAGCGGTAGTTGCACCCCACCGTGGCGACCGAGTAAGCGCTGGTGCCCGGATAGAAGTGGTAGAGGGGCTTCTTCTCAATGGGATCCACGTGGATGGCGACGGCTTGCCCGTAGACCAGGGTGTAGAGAGTACCATTCTGGTTCTCCCGCACTAGGCAGATTCCCTTCCGTCCATCCCGGATGAGGCAACGGTGAGCGCATAGGTGACAGCGGACAGCCTTCTCGTCAAGTTTTTCATACACCATAGCTTCGCGTCGTTGCGGCATCTCTCCATACCTCCTGCCCCCCTCATACCGGCTGACCGGGGCTTCCCTACAGATTATACCACGCTACCGGGCTCTTTTACAGTCTGGGCATGTCCGGTAGGGCCTATCCCTGCTCAAGCGGAACCCGGATTCCTGGGGGCTCCGTGGGACCTTTTCACCCAGGCGAACCTGTTGTCTCCCAGGGCCGCTTTTTGGACCTCGGGAATCTCCAGGGTTCGAGCGTTGATGAGTCCTGATGTCGGGATTTGACAGAGAGAGCCAGCTATGTTATGTTTATCAGAGGGGACCACCCAGTGGTGGGGGTGACTTACCGGTCATCTCCCCCGGAAGGGTTATCTCGCTTTATGGGCTACTGTCATCTTGTGGCGAGAGGAGGGGTATGGCTGAGCCGGCTGCCATTCTGGTTGTGGATGATGAGGCGGGTGTTCGCCACGCTCTGGAGAGAGCGTTGGGCAAGGCGGGCTATGAGGTGACCACCGCTGCCAGCGGCGAGGATGCCTTGCGTCAGATCCAGCTCTTCACCTTCGACCTGGCGTTGATTGACCTGAAGATGCCGGGGATGGGAGGGCTGGCCTTCCTCCAAGAATTGCGGCAGCGTTCCCCTCAGACGGTGGCCATCATACTGACGGCCCACGCCACCTTGGACTCGGCCATCCAGGCCCTTCGTCTGGGCGCTCACGATTATCTGCTCAAACCCTTCTCCTTGGACGATCTGCTGAGGAGCGTGCGGGAGGGGTTGGGTAAGCGCCAACGGGAGATTCGGGTCAACGCGCTGATCCGGCAACTGGAGCGGGATGTGGCCACCCTGCGGGCGCTGCAGGGTGACGCCGGTCCCCTCACTCCGGCGGAAACGGTCTCCTCTCAACCGCGTCCCCTGGAAGTTGGCCCCTTCCGCATTGATCGGGACCAGTACCGGGCATTTATGCACGGTCGTCCTCTGGACCTGACCCCCACCGAGTTTGAGATCCTCGCCTGTCTGGTTGAACGGGCCCCGGCTGTGGTCAGCCCTCAGGAGTTGGTCCGGGACGCCTTGGGATACCGTGCCGAGCCCTACGAGGCTCGGGACCTGATCAAGTGGCACATCCACCACTTGCGTAAAAAGGTGGAACCAGACCCAACCACACCCCAGTACATCGTGACGGTGCGCGGCGTGGGCTACACCCTGGCCATCGAGTGACAGCCAACCCAACGCCAACGGAAGGCCAACGGCACAACACCCCTTTTTCCTGCATCATGGAGGTGTACACTCCATCAGGCAGGGAAGAAGGGGTCCATGAACAACAGATCGGTTCATCTCTATCGTCGTTGGCTACGTCGTCTGGGGGCGGGAGGGCTCCTCGCCAGCCTGATG
>WFUY01000358.1 GCA_015484715.1 Thermoflexales bacterium
ATCATGCAAACACCACGGTATTGGCGCAATCGGAACGAACGGTACAGTTTGGTGGGCGAGGTTTGCGACAAGTGCGGGCTGCACATCTTTCCGCCCCGGGACGTCTGCCCGGAGTGTGAAGCTCCTGCCAAGACGGCGCACACCTTTGCCGGTCTGGGCGAGGTCTACGCTTTCAGCACGGTCTACCAGGCTCCGGAGGAGTTCCAGGAGTATGCTCCCTACACCGTCGCGCTGATCCGCCTGGAGGAAGGGCCTCTGGTGACCGCCCAGCTCACCGACGTGGACCCGGGCGAGGTGGAGGTGGGGATGCCGGTGGAGATGGTCACCCGCCGGTTGCGGACGGATGGGGAGGAAGGGGTGATCGTCTACGGCTACAAGTTCCGCCCGCGCCTGATGTCCGCCGCCTCCCCCGGCTAGGCAGAGAGGGACAAAATAGGACACGGATGAGCGCGGATTGGTCGGTTGGGCACGGATGGAATCGGTGTGCCCCGACCATATCCGTGTGTATCCGTGTCCTATGTGATTGTTCCGAGTTTGGTGGAAGATCCAGAGCAGGCGAGTGGTCCTACATCCTTCTTGACAAAACAGGTGTTCCAAGGCCCTTTTACCGTTTTCTTACCCACTTCTGACATCCCCCTGATTGAAAGCCTTCCCCCTTTGTGCTATACTGCTGAAGAGTCAAATCCCGCATCTGTCGCGTCTGCGCCTCAGCGCCGTCGGCCTTACGACGGTGCTGGGGGAAAGCGGTCTTTGTACCGCTAGCGTCACGGCAGTGCCGGCAGTCAGCCCTTGTACCCTCTTGCGGCGCGGAGGAAGCCCCAATGAACGAGACGGTCCTGGTCATTGACGATGATCGAGACCTGGCTGAGATGGTCAAGATGCAGTTGGAGCACGCCGGCTACCAGGCGATCGTCGCCTATGCCGGGTTGGAGGGCCTGCAGCGAGCCTATCAGGTCCGCCCCGATCTGGTCATCCTGGACATTATGATGCCGGGGATGGATGGATGGGAGGTCTGTCAGCGACTCCGGGAGCTCTCCACAGTGCCCATCATCATCCTCAGCGCCCGGGGGATGAAGGACGACATCGTGCGCGGACTCGAGGCAGGGGCCGATGACTACTTGGTCAAACCGTTCAGTGCTGCCGAGTTGATCGCCCGGGTCAAGGCTGTGCTTCGGCGGGCCAACAATGGTCGGGGTGGAACCAAGGGCCGCTCCCGAATCTACTCCAACGGCTACCTGACCATAGATTTCGACCGCCATCTGGTGACCGTCAAAGGGAAGCGGGTGAACCTGACCCCCACCGAGTTCAAGTTGCTCTCCCTGCTGGTGCGCAATGAGGGGCGGGTGCTGCCCCACCGCTACCTCCTGACCCAGGTCTGGGGGCCGGAGTACGCCGACGACGTGGATTACATCAAGCTTTACATCCGCTACTTGCGCCAGAAGATCGAGGAGAATCCTTCCCAGCCCGTCTACATCCAGACGGAGTGGGGGGTTGGGTACCGCTTCAGCGAGGTCTAGCCGGTTATGGTCCCTGCGGATCCTTTTCTGGCCCTTCCCCCTGAGGATCGGTTGAAGCGGATAGGTGGCCCTTGTCCAAGGGTCCCTGGACGATGAGCGGAGCCCTATCGTGGGCTCTTTTTGGTCTAACCCGATTCTAACAACCCTCTCACTGACTTTCTACTCTGGTATGGTATGGTCATGGCGGGGGTGGACGAACGTGTACAGGCGTTTGGAGGGGCAACCCTTTGAGAGCGAAGGCAGAGAGAAGCTCGCTGGATTCATGGCATCAATCCACTGGAGGTAACGTTGTCCCCTGCCAACGTGCTCGTCATCGAGGACAATCAGGAGTATGTAAAGTCTCTGCGCCGTCACGTTACCTTGCCCCCGGATTACCAGTGGGTCTGGGCAGCAGATGCGCGAAACGGGCTGCTCCAGGCCCTGGAGGGGGACCCCACTCTCATCCTGCTCGACCTCAGCCTGCCCGACGTTGAAGGCTTGGATTTCCTGCGGACCCTGCGGGAACAGGGCTGTTACGCGCCCGTCATCCTCCTCACCCCTCGGGGAGCAGAACCTATGGCCCTCCGGGGGCTCCGGCTGGGGGTGCGCGACGTCCTGCTGAAGCCTTTCACAGCAGAGGAGATGGCGGAGGCCATCCACGCGGCCCTTCAGGAGGAGCGGCTGGCCAGCGCCCAGGACGACCTGGTCCGCCGTCTGGCGGCGGCCAACGCGGAGCTGGAACGGGCGCTGGGTGATCTGCAGATGCTCCAGGAGATCAGCAAGGAGATCACCTCCCTGCTGGATCTGGAGGCGGTGCTGGCCCAGGTGGTAAAGGCGGCTGTCCGGGTGGCCGATGCGGAAGAGGGATACCTGTTGATGTGCAACGAGGAGGGCGATGAGCTGTACCTGCGGGCTGCCCAGAACCTGGGGGAGGAGGCAGCCGCCTCTTTTCGCATTCCTGTGGAGGATAGCATTGCCGGTCAGGTCGTCCGCAGCGGTGAGCCACTGATCCTGACGGGCAATCTGGAGGGCTCCTCGATCAAGATCAAGACGGGCTTGTTGGTGCGTTCACTGGTCGCCGTGCCCCTCAAGGCCCGGGGGCGGACGCTGGGGGTGCTGGCCGTTGACAACCTGGTGTCCGCACGCACCTTTGGAGAACGGGAGCTGAACCTGCTCCAGACGCTGGCCGACTACGCTGTCATCGCCATCACCAACGCCCGCCTCTATGAAGAGGCTTCCCTGAGCCTGGACCGGCAGGTGGGCGAGATGGTCGCCCTGCACCGAATCAGCCACGAGTTGAGTCACCAGGCCGACGTAGAGGCGCTCAGTTATCAGATCCTCCAACAGGCTCTTCGTGCCCTCAAGGCGGAAGCAGGGGCCGTGGGGTGGCTCACGGCGGAGGGACATCTCTCCTGGATGGTAGAGGGAGAGCCCGCGTTGACCCGGCGGTGCGGCGGAGGTCAGGAGCCCTATGCTCCCTGCGATCAGGTCTTGCGCACGGGCCGTCCTTTCTTGCAGGTCCATCCGGCCCATAGCGACCAGGTCCACCCGGACGCCTCCTCAGACGGCCATCAGGGCGTTGCTCAGCTCATCGTCCCCATCGCCCGCGACGGGCGGGTCATCGGCCTGATCGGGGTTGAGCGCTCTCGGGCGCTTCCCTTTTCCCAGGCGGATCAGCGTTTCCTGGAGAGCGTGGCTTACCAGGCGGCCATGGGGTATGACCACGTCCAGATGGGCCGCCAGATCGTCTGGGCTAAAAGCCAGATGGAGACCTTGCTCCAGAGCTTGGCCGAGGGCGTGCTCTTCCTCGACAGGGATCTGCGGATCCAGCAGGCCAATCGGGCGGTGGAGCGCCTGACGGGTTGGGACCTCCAAACGCTGCAGGGGCGATTCTATCCTGAGGTCTTCACGCCCCATCGGCATCGGAGCGCCCTGTCCGCGTCGGAGA
>WFUY01000359.1 GCA_015484715.1 Thermoflexales bacterium
GTATAAGAGACAGTGCCTCAGCAGGTGGGGCTCAGCGATGGACGGGCCGTCCCTGTCGCAGGAAGGCCCGCCCATCGCTGAGCCCCACCTGCTGAGGCACCCGGATCACGTGCAGGGCGAAGAGTTCCCCGTCGTTGGCCAAAGCCAGCAGGGCTCCCAGGCGGGCCATCTGGCGGGCCTGGGCCTCGTTGGCGACGGGCAGCAGGACCGAGTACTCCCGGGTGGCGATCGTCTCCTCCAGCAGGATGGTGTCCGCCTCTTTGGCCGCTTCCTGCACGGCTCCGTGACGCTGGTAGACGAAGGCCCCCAACGCCATCCAGGTCAGCGTCGCCCCCCAGGCGATGGGGCTCAGCCGAAAGAGGCTGACCGCCAGTCCCAGCTGGATGGCGATGGCCAGGTACTGCAGCCAAGGCACCAGCGGCGCTCGGAAGGGGCGGGGCAGATCAGGATGAGTTTTGCGCAGGCGGATCAGGGTGTAGTTGATCGTCAGGAAGAGGAGCAGGAAGGTGATCGAGGCTCCCGAGGCCACATCTTCGATGGGGAGGAAGAGGGCCATCACCAGGATCAACAGCCCGCTCAGCCAGATGGCCCAGTGGGGGGTGCGGTTGCGGGGGTGGATGCGTCCGAAGAGGGCCGGCAGGTCCCCCTCCCGTCCCATCGCGAAGGAAACGCGGCTGCTGGAGTAGATGGTCGCGTTCATCGCCGAGGTGGTCGAAGCCAGCCCTCCCAGGATGATGATCAACGCACCATAGGGCATAATCGCCCGCGCCGTCTCGATCATCGCCCGTTCCCCCTTCTCACCCAGGTAGACCCAGTTGGGCAGGCCGGTGTTCTGAACCAGCGCCCCGATGGAGACGAAGCCCACCAGAAGGTAGATGAAGACCACGACGATGATGGAGATGAAGATGGCCAGGGGGACGTTGCGCCCTGGGTTCTTCACCTCTTCGCCGCTCTGGGCGATGATCTCGTAGCCTTCGAAGGCGATATAGGTGAGCCCCATAGCAATGAGGACGCCCAGGATACCGTGGGGCAGCGGCTCGGCCAGGAAGTTATCCTGCCAGTTGGGCATATTGATCATCGCCCGCAGGCCAAAGCCTGCCATCGTCAGGAGCACGATGATCTTGAAGGTGGTGATGACGTTGCCCACCGCCCCCGTCTCCGAGGCTCCTCGGTAGTTGATGAAGGTGAAGATGAGGGCGGAGAGGACGGCGAAGCCTTTGACCGCCACCTCCTCCCCGCTCAGCCCCATCAAGAGGTGCGTCTGGGCCCATCCGACACCCGCCATCTTGGTCAACTCGACGAAGAAGGTGCCGAAGAGGATGGCGTAGAAGCCGCAGGCCACCGAGTTGGAGAACCAGGAGAGCCAACCGGCATAGAATCCGTAGATGCGGGGCAGGCCAGCCTTCACCCAGGCGTAGCTGCCGCCGGCCTGGGGGTAGGCTGCCCCCAGCTCCGCATAGGTCATCCCTGTCAGGGAGGCCACAAGCCCGTTGAAAAAGAAGGCCAGGAGGAGGCCCACAGGGCCGGCCTCACCGGCTGCGATACCCGTCAAGCCGAAGATGCCGGCACCGATCATCGCCCCGATGCCGATCATCGTCACGTCGAGGAGGCCCAGCCCTCGGCTTAGGGTGACTGCAAAGCGACGAGCGTTGGTAGCCATAGGTATATCCTTTCTTGGTCCCTTCAGTGCTTCAAGAATGGTTGCCCGACAGAACGGATTCATTCTACCTCACCCTCTCCAACTGAGCAACCCCCCTCTCGGACTTGACACATTCGGCCAAACCCGGTATACTTGGAAAAAATCTAACCTCCATCATCGGAATTGTGACCTCAGGAGGATGGTTTATGGGATGCCAGTGCACCTGTCTCAAGCGGAGGCAATGATCCGCTGCGTCAGGTGAATGCCGTGCCAGGGTACAAGGCTGAGCCGACTGACGTGGGCGGCATTGCCTCCGCGAAGGAACAAGCGCTCCACCGTTCCCATCTGTCGCTCTGTCGGTTGCCCACCTGTCGGCGCTCGACTCCCTCCCCCGGCGAGAGGGGAAAGAACGAGATGTCGGTCATCCTGCCCCAAAGACGATGACGCGAAGAAAGGAGAAGCCGATGTACCCCTGGCCTTTCAAGAAACGAAACGATAGGTCTCCCTTCGGAGTTGATCTTTTCGACCTGGTTGGAAATACGCCGCTGTTACGGTTGGATGGCTTGTTGCCGGAGCCCTCGGCCGTCCATCTGTACGCCAAGGCCGAGTGGTTCAACCCAGGCGGTTCGGTAAAGGACCGACCGGCCCGTCAGATGATCCTGGAGGCGGAGCGGTCGGGTCAGTTGACCCCCGACAAGGTGCTGCTAGATGCCACTTCAGGCAACATGGGGATCGCCTACGCGATGTTCGCCGCTGCCCGGGGATACCGGGTCAAGCTGGTGATCCCTCGCAATGCCAGCGTTGAGCGCATCCGCATCCTGCAGGCTTATGGTGCGGAACTGGTCTTCTCGGACCCGATGGAAGGGACCGATGGCGCGATCCGCCTGGTGCACCAGATCTATGAAGCGGACCCGGACCGCTACTTCTACCCCGATCAGTACAACAACCCGGCGAATCCCCGGGCCCACTACGAGACGACGGGAGTAGAGGTCTGGGAGCAGACCCGAGGAGAGGTGACTCACTTTGTGGCGGGACTGGGCACCGGCGGCACGCTGACCGGCACCGGCCGTCGGCTGCGGGAGTACAATCCCCAGATCCGTCTCATCGCCGTCCAGCCCGACTCCCCCTTCCACGGTCTGGAAGGGCTGAAACATATGGAGACGGCCATCGTCCCCGGCGTCTACGACCCCGATCTGGTGGACGAGGTCGTCACCGTTCGTACCGAGGACGCCTACGCGATGGTCCGACGGCTGGCTCGAGAGAGGGGGCTCTTCGTAGGCATCTCCAGTGGTGCTGCGGTGGTGGCAGCCCTTCAGGTCGCTCGCCGGGTGCGTTCTGGCGTCATCGTCACCATCCTCCCGGATAGCGGCGTCAAGTACCTCAGCGAGTCCTTCTGGGATGAAGAGCCCCGGTGGGGGTATGAGGAGAGAGAGGTTAACGAACTGGAGACCGCAGGCCAGGTCCCTTCGATGGTAGCCCACGCTCGAGCCCGTTGAAGTCGTTGCGACTCCTGGTCTGCCTAGCGCGTCGCAGTCTGAAGCCAAGGAGAGGAGTTCAAAATGAGGATCGCAATTCATCCCAAGGAGCGACAGGCCATCGCCCGTTACGGCGAGGCCGCCTATCCCGGTAGAGGATACGGTCTGTTGCTAGGGCGCAGCGGTGAGAACGGCTCCCACGAGGTGATCGAACTGCTGCCCTGGGAGCAGAGTCGGACCTCCCAGGAGCACGAGATGATCCCTTTCACAGAAGAGATGTTGCGCCAGGCTGAGGAGATGGCTCGGCAGAAGGGGCTGGAGGTGATCGGCTTCTTCCAGTCCAATCCCGACTATCCGGCGCGCCCCTCCATCCAGCACCGGCGACAGGCCCTACCCCGTTACAGCTACGTGATCGTGGGGGTGCGCAAGGGCCGGGCCCATGAGCTGACCGCCTGGCGGCTCTCGGACGACCGCTCGGCCTTCCATCAAATTGACATCCGTCTGCCCGATAGCGGAAAGGCCTGAGCCCCTCGCGGGCGGACTCTCTCAACGAGCGAAGCGGAAGCGATGAGGAGCACGGGAACCGTGCTCCTCTCGCTTTCCAACAAAAATCTAACGCTTTTCTTGCACCGCCCTAACCAAAGTGTGCTATCCATATGAGGACCAGCTTGCCGGGGAGGATTGAAGACGTGGATATGGCTGTATCCGATGCTTATCGTCAGCTTTTCCCCAAGGGTGAATCGTCAGAACCCTATCGGCCGGCCGAGGACGGGGACCACTACACGGCTGTCCCTGACTTCTTCGAGTGGTGGTACTTCGATGTGGCCCTGGACGATGGCAGCCACCTGGTCGCCGTGCTCCACTCCTCCCTCTACAACGTCGCCGACCACAAGCCCACGGTAGACCTGCGCTACTACCCCCGGCGGGGGCAGCCCGTCGTCGCCATCGGTCGTTACCGCCGGTCCGATTACCGCGCTGCTTCCGACCGCTGTCAGGTGCAGATCGCGGCCTGCCAGGTTGAGGACCTGGGCGACCGCTACCGGCTCTCCCTTCTGGAGGGGCCGCTGGCTGCTGAGCTGACCTTCTGGCCTCGACTCTCCGGCTGGCGGGCCGGCACGGGACATCTCTTCTTCGACCCGGATACCGGTCGTTACTTTGACTGGATTGTGCCGCTGCCCCGAGCCCACGTCGAAGGCGTCCTCTCGGTGCGCGGCGAATCCCGTCCGGTGGTGGGGCAGGGCTACCACGACCACAACTGGGGGAACCTCTACCTGCCGGCCGCCTTCCGGGGCTGGACCTGGGGCCGTGCCCAACTGGGAGCGTGGACCGTCATCTTCGGCGACGTCGTGGGCCGTGGCGAGCCCGCGCCTCACGTGACCCCTTTCTACCTAGCCCGCGACGACACAGTCCTGCTTTCCACCGACCGCATCCAGGTGCAAGCGGAGACGTGGCTCCGTGAGCCCCGCACCGGCGCCCGCTACCCTCGCGTCCTGACGGTGCAGACGCTGGAAGGGCCGACGGTCACCCTGACCCTGACCGCCCGGCGCGCGTTGGAGGCCCTGCACTTCGCCGCGCCCCGCCTTCGGTTGACCCGGCTCCCCCGAGGGCGTGGCCTGACGGAGCTGGCCTATTACCTCGCCCAGCCCCTTCCCGGGCTCGGTCCGTGGATAGGCCGCCTGCTGGGCCGGGCCACCTACCTGCGCTGGCTGGCCGATGGTCATCTCATCTCTCCCGATCTGAAGGTGCATGCCTATGGCGAGATGCTCTACGAGGTGATGATCCTATGACCGACCCCTCCCGTCCCCTTCCCTGGTCCCGGTGGATCCTGCTCCTTTCCCTGTTCGGGGGCGTCCTTGCCCTCTTCCTCGCCCCCTTGACGACGCCCCATCCTGCCCAGGCCGGCGACCCCTTCGCCGACCTGCAGCCCAACGAGTACACCTTCGTGGGGCGGCGGGGCACGACCTCCACGGCGACCTGGGACCCGAACACCTACGAGGTGCGCATCAGCACCCCCGACAGCACCTTCCCCTGGGACTGGATCTCCTTCGTCAGCCCTGACGGCGTCATCTCGCTGGGGGGGCTGAGCGAGATCGGCCAGACCTTCGCCTTCTCCGACCCCAACAGCATCTCCGACGCGCAACCCGGAGACATCCTGCGGGT
Source organism: Thermoflexales bacterium (assembly GCA_015484715.1). Lineage (GTDB taxonomy): Bacteria > Chloroflexota > Anaerolineae > S140-20 > S140-20 > S140-20. The sequence continues at coordinate 5,275 of WFUY01000359.1, forward strand.
CAAGGGACGGGACGTTCACCTGCTGGCCCACCTGACCAAGATCGGCCTGGTCATCGGCAGCGGGGAGACGGCCCAACGAGCCTGGTTCTCCGAAGGGACCATCACCACCTACTTCCTGGCACCGGGCTACGTGGGCTACGAGGCGACGGTGCTGGGCCGTCAGGTCACCGTTCGCCTCTACACCATCGCTCCCGCTGCCTTCCAACCGGTTGGCGTCGTCGAGGTGACGTTGGACGATCCGACCAACGCCCGGCTGGTTTTCGCCTCCGACCTGGAGCCGGCCCTGTCCTACCTTTACGCCGTCGAGTTCCGCAGTTCCCCCGACACGCTGCTCCATTTCGACGCGGCCCAGCAAGCCATCGTCGGCGAGGGGGAGATTGACACCGACGACGAGCGGACTTACGGCCAGCCCATCACCACCTACCTCTACACGGACCAACCCCTCCATTCCTGGAGTGCCAACAACCTCCCCTTCGACCAGTACCTCAATGCCGACGTGCTGGACGGTCAGGTCGCCTCGGGGACCACCGATGGCCGGTCAGCCCTCTCCATCCTCGCCCAGCCGGTCCAGCACTTCTACATCGGGAGCGTGGTGCTCGACGACGCCACCCGCAGCGATCCCAGCGGGCCGATGCAGACCTTAAACGATGCCCGGCTGGCAGCCCTGCACCAGTTGCCCATCGTGGATGCGCCCGATCTCCCCGCCTTCAAGTTCGTCAGCCTGATGGCCAACCTGCTGAACAGCTATCTCATCAACCCCGGTGGCCGGATCTACGCCGTGGACAAGGCCCTCATCTACGCGCCGGATGACCTGATCCCCCTCATCACCTTCCCGGAACTGTTGCCCGATGCCTGGGTGGCCGCCTACCGGGATATGCTGAACGCCTTTGCCAGCTACCAGTACACGGCAGGAGGCCAGGGCGAGTATTGGTGGAAGCTCGACGGAACCGGTTACGGCCCCACTCCCGATTGGTACGCCGGCAACATCCCCGACGTCTACTACTTCGCCCCCGACGGGCAGATACTGACCCGGTGGCAGTATTCCGACGCCTACTCGACAGCCGAGTTTGTCAACGCCATCGCCGACCTCTATCGGGTGACCGGCGACCTCTCCTTCGTCCAGTCTCTGGAGGGGTCCCTGGACGCGGCCCTGAGCGCCCTTCAGACCTTCGACAGCGCTTACGACGCCGAGTTCGGCGAGGATGGCAACCGTTTTCCCAACCTCCTCTACCCGATGTCCGACCTGGGGACCATTCAGGGCGAGTACCCGGCGGAGTCAGGCCAGGTGATCGAGGCCTTCCGGGACGGGGCCGAATTGCTGGAGGCGCTGGGCCGGCCGGCCGACGCCCAGGCCCTACGTCAGGACTGGATCGCCCCGATGGAGGCCGCTTTCGACGCGACCTTCTGGGATGCCGGGTTGGGTTTCTACGCCCCTGTCGCCGACGCCCGCTCTGACTCCCACGCTGCGGGCACCTTTTACCAGGACAAGTGGTGCAGCACGCTGTTGCCTCCCCTGCGAAGCGATGTGGGCGACCAGAGGCTGGAGGCGATGCTGACGACCTACACCACCTCCGGCTTCTACGAACCGACCAACGACGTCCACTGGCTCTCCACGGACTCGGAGAACTTTTACCAAGCTTATCCCTGGACCAACGGTTTTGTGATGGAAGGGGGATTCTTCGACGGCGTTCCCCCGGCCCTGCCGTCCATCGGCTACTACCAGATCGGCCAGAACGCGCTGGCCGACCAATACGCCAACATCTTCCTGAACCGTTGGGTCAACCTGGGGCCGTATGAGACGATGATGGAATACGACTACCAGGTGCCGGGCCGCTTCCAGGAGACGACCATCTACATCGAGCCCACCAGCGCTCCCTTGTGGGTGCTGTGGGAGGCCCTGGGGTTACAGGTGGATGGGCTGACGGTGACCGTCGCGCCTCGGATGGGTGGATCCTTCGTCGTCCGGGGGCTGCGGGTTACCAGCCAGGGGCTGTCGGCGACTTTCGACTACGCGCGGGATGAGTACGGCTGCGAGTACCTGCGAGAGGTGGCGAACGAGGGGCTGACCATCGTGGCTCCCCAGGTGGGAGCCTGCGACCCGACTCCTACACCCACCAATACACCGACCCCGACCGATACGCCGACGGCGACACCGACGCCGACGGATACGCCCACGCCTACCAACACTCCCACGCCGACGAACACACCGACCCCGACCAATACACCGACGCCCACGAACACACCGACGGCGACGCCGACACCGACGGATACGCCCAC
>WFUY01000360.1 GCA_015484715.1 Thermoflexales bacterium
GATGTGTATAAGAGACAGGCTGGTCTACATCTACGGCACCGATTGGATGGACACCCAGCGCGACGACCACCGCCTGGCCGCGATGCGCCAGCGGCCCAAAGACCTGAACCTCCCCCAGGTCGTCTACGCCCCCGGCGAACTCTTCTCCAAGAACAGCGGGCGCTACCGGATCGGCTACACGATGCTGGAGGTGGACGGCATCCCCGAGGCGTGGGTCCGGCTCTGCAACGAGATGGACGAGGTCTGGGTGCCCAGCACCTTCAACGCCGAGACCTTCCGTGCCAGCGGCGTCACCCGCCCCATCCACGTGATGCCCCTGGGGGTCAACCCCGACTACTTCAACCCCCATATCCGGGGATACCGGCCCTCGTCCCGCTACACCTTCCTCTCCCTCTTTGAGTGGGGAGAGCGCAAAGCGCCCGAAATACTGCTGCGGGCTTACTTCCGGGCCTTCCGCCGGGATGACGATGTCCTGCTGCTTCTCAAGGTCATCAACCGGGACCCCGGTGTGGACGTAAAGGCCCAGATCGCTGCCCTGAACCTGCCCGACGATGGACCGCCGGTGGCGATGCTCTACAACCAGGAACTCCCTACTTACCAGATGGGGAGCCTCTACCGCTCTGCCGACTGCTTCGTGTTTCCCACGCGGGGCGAGGGGTGGGGACTGCCCATCCTGGAGGCGATGGCCTGTGGGCTGCCCGTCATCGCCACCGCCTGGAGCGCCCACACCGACTTTATGCACGAGGGGAATGCCTACCCCCTGCGGGTGGCCAAGCTGATCCCAGCGCGGGCCAAATGCCCTTACTACGAAGGATTCCGCTGGGCCCACCCCGATGAGGATCACCTGGTCCACCTGATGCGCCACGTCTACGAGCACCGGGAGGAAGCTGCGGCCAAGGGAGCGGCAGCCTCGGCGGAAGTGCTCTCCCGGTGGACGTGGCGGCACGCCGCCCAGAAGATCAAGGCACGCCTCCAGGAGATTCACGAGGCGCTGACGTAATGCTTTGCCGATGAAGATCGCCATAGACATCACAATCCTCCACATCGCCCAGGCAGGCATCTTTTACTACCACTACAACCTGGTGCGGGCGCTGCTAGACCGGCCTTCGCCCCACCAGTTCCTGTTGCTGGACTACCACCCCATCCACGGTGGCTGGACCAATCCGCCGGAGATGACGAACCTGACGGCTCCCCACGCCGAGGTCCGGCAGGTGAAGGGGCTGCGCCATCGGAAGCTCTCCCGGCTCTGGTTTATGCAGAGGCCGCTCCTCTGGCCGCTGGCCAAGGGGGTGGACCGGGTTCTGCTCCACCCATGGAGCAAGCTGGCCGAGCGGGTGATGCAACACCAGTTGCACAAGCATTTGGACGGCGTAGCCCTCTTTCATGCCTCCAGCGTGGTCCCCTATGCGCTTCCCCACGCCAAAAACGTTACCACCATCTACGACCTGACCCCGCTGCTCTTTCCCGAGCACCACACGATGCAGACGCGGGACCTCTACCGCCGCTTCTTTCGCTTCGCGCAGACCGAGGCCGATGCGGTGATCGTCATCTCCGAAGCCACCAAACGGGATGTCATCACCCACCTGGACTTGGAGCCGGAGCGGGTTCACGTCGTCCACGCCGGCGTGGATCCCCGCTTTCATCCCCTGGACAGGACTACGGTCGCGCAGGCCCTTGCCCCGCTGGAACTGCAACCTCAGCGCTACATCCTTCACGTGGGGACCATCGAGCCCCGCAAGAACCTGGTGCGGCTGATCGAGGCCTACCATCGGCTGCGGCAAGAGGTATCCCCGCCGGCTCCCCAACTGGTATTGGCGGGGGCATTGGGATGGATGTCAAAGGAGGTGTTCAGGCGGGTCAAAGCCCTTGGCCTGGAGGACGACGTTCGCTTTGTCGGGCGAGTGGAGGGGGCAGTCCTACCGGCCCTCTACAACGGTGCCCGGCTCTTCGCCTATCCGTCCCTCTACGAGGGCTTCGGCATGCCCGTCCTGGAGGCCATGGCCTGTGGGACGCCCGTGGTCACCAGCAATGTCTCCTCCCTGCCGGAGGTTGCAGGGGATGCCTGCCTGCTGGTGGACCCCACGGACATCCGCCAGATCACCCAAGCGATGGCGAGGCTGCTGGAAGACGGCGCCCTGAGAGACCGGCTCCGGCAGAAAGGGCTCGCGAGGGCCGCCCAATTCCGGTGGGACAGGGCGGCGACAAAAGCGTTGCAGGTGTATGATGACCTGTTGGCAGGTTAGCCCATGCGAATGGTGAGAATGCTATGGCAGAAATGCCGAGAGCCCTTTACGAGGAGACCTTGGAGACCACCAACAGCCAGCCACCGTCGCAACATGCTACGAGGTTCTTGCGTTACGTGGTTATCACCGTGGGATTTCTCGTATCATTGATGGTGTATTATTCAAATCCTCTTTCAGGGCTCAAAGGCTTTATCTACAACTCCGATGCGCTCTATCTTCCCTCCCTGTACGCTGATTTCATTCGCGGAAATGACCTTTCGAAGTGGAACCTACCACCAACCCCCTACTTCTTCCCCGATATGCCCTTGTATTTTGCCATAAGAGTTATCACACCGAACATCCACATGGCAGCAGTCCTTTTTGGACTGATCCAACTTCTGATGTTTGCTCTAGGCCTAATGCTCCTCTCCAGGCACTCACTGCCTCATTGGTATGGCTCGACCCGTTACAGCCTAATTGCGTTGATGGGTGTACTTTTCCTCGTTTCACTCGAGAAGTTGGAGTATTACAGCCAAACGATATTTGTAGGCACCTACCATTTTGGCATCGTCTTGATGATCCCCTTTGTACTAGCAATCACGTTGAGTTTAGTAAGGGGATCTCGGACAAAAGCCCCTCTTGTCTGGACACTGTGCGCCTTATCGTTTCTCACCGCTGTTTCAGACGGATGGTATCTTATCCAGGTCACAATTCCGCTTATCGGCAGCTTGGCGGTGCTGTATCTGAGGGGAAGAGTGGATTCCAAGCGTGCTTTCACCGTAGTAAAAGCTGTCGTCCCGGCAAGCTTGATGGGCATAGGAGTGAGCCTGGTGTATGTGTGGAAAGAGCCCGCTTTGAGGACATACGTATTCAGACCCAATTCGATATACCTGTCCTTTTTACGACTCACTGATGCCTTAGCGACAATACCTGCTTATCACATTGTACTGGCGACGATCTTCATTAGCATGTGTGTATTCGCTTCCTTGAAATCCGTAGCTCGCTCTCTTCCCCACGAGACGTTCTCAACAAGCGCAGACAGAGCATCTGGACTCCTGCCGTTGTATTTTCTTCTTTCCTTCGCCTTAAACGTCCTTACCGTGATAGGCTTGGGAGTGTTCGCCGACCGCAACGGGTTTCATTACTTCATCCCTCTCTTCATTTTCTCAGGGTTCTGGGGATTCCCTTTTGTGGCCACCGTACCAAAGATTATCAGACCGATGTTCCTCGAGCGAATCGTGTTGGGTGTCTTAGGTCTGATTGCCCTTCTTGCATTGAGAAGCATAGATCTTCAGCAGATCGTTGAGAATCTCACCGATACCTACTATCCTCCCTCCGTAAGGTGTCTAGACGAAAAGACGGCCCAACTGGGAATAAAGTATGGTGTTGCTAACTATTGGCAAGCTAAACCCATTTCCCTGCTATCCCAGAACGATCTAATGGTGGTCCAAGTAAATCGGGATTTATCCCCGTTTTACTGGATTAACAATCCAGATTGGTATAAAATAAGGCCGGAGTTTGCTGTCATTGATCTGAGCCTGCCGGAGAATCACCCTTGGCGTCTGGATGAAGATCTCATCAGAAACCGCTTTGGTGAGCCAGATGCCATCTTTCAATGTGAACATAGCCAGGTTCTCGTTTACAATCGTCCTACCAGTGAATTTCGGGATCTGTTCAACGATGCTCCTTAAATGCAACAGGCCCGCATTCTGTTTTGATCCTATAGGTTCGCACACAGCTATAAGCAGTGTGAGATAGAAGATGGGTGATGAAAGGCAGTAAGTACGGATGAGAGGTGAAAGATGAAGAAGGGAAATGGTGAACGTGATTGGCTAGGCTCTGGGAACAAGCTTCCCATTGGGGTTGGTGGATTGCTGGTGGCCTTTATCCTTGCAGTGGTGGCGTTCCTACCTGGTCCCTCCACGGCTGCTCCGGCTGCCTTCCCTCCCGTTCAGGCGAACTTTCCCATCGCTTTGAACGGGGCTCGGGTGCAGGGCTCCTCCATCGCTCTGGGTGACTTGACCAACGACGGCGTCCCCGAAATCGTGGTCGGTGGCCTTGACGGCAAGGTCCACGCCTACCGCGGAAATGGGACGAGGCTGTGGGAATACGATACCGGCGATATGGCCATCGAGAGCAAGGCGGCCATCGGCGACATAGATGGAGACGGCTGGAACGAGGTCGTCGTCGGGGCGGGGAGCACCTTCACGCCCAACAGTCACGGCGGACTCTACGTCCTGGAGCCCACAGGTAGCCTGCGCTGCGCCTTCCAGACCGGCGACTTCGACAACGATGGCTGGCGCGACGGCGTCTTCTCCTCGCCGGCCCTGGCCGATATTGACCAGAACGATAACGGCAAGCTGGAGATCGTCTTCGGCGGCTGGGACGGCTACGTGCGCGTCCTCAACGACGACTGCTCCGTCGTCTGGCAGACCTTTGTGCGGGATACCGTCTGGTCTTCCCCGGCCATCGGCGATGTGGACCGAGATGGTCGGCCTGAGATCGTCATCGGTGTGGACGCTCACTACGAGCCGGGCTTCGGTACCGAGGACGGCGGCATCCTGCACGTCTACAACCACGACGGCAGCGAACTGTCGGGCTTTCCCATCCAGATTGACGAAGTGATCTACTCCTCACCGGCCTTGGGGGACATCAACGGCGACGGCTGGCTGGAGATCGTCGTGGGTACCGGCTACTGCTGGGCCAACCCCGCCTGCGCGCCCAACGGTCAGGTTCACCCCGGCGTGGGGCAGTACCTGAACGCCTGGGACCACAACGGGAACTACCTACCGGGGTGGCCCAAGGCCCTGAACGACACCTACGCCTTCGCCTCGCCGGCCCTGGCCGACCTGGACAACGATGAGAAGCCCGAAGTGATCGTGAACACCGCCGACGGCTACGTCCACGCCCTCAACGAAGATGGCAGCTATGTACCCGGCTGGCCCGTCCTCCCCACCACACCGTCGGGACCGGGGAGCGTCGTCCACGTGCCCACCAACGCCTCCCCCGTGGCCGCCGACCCCGACGGCGATGGGTCCATCGAGGTCGTGCTGCCCTCCAACTGGGAGTTGGTGGTGTGGGACTCGGCAGGGAACCAACTCACCCGGGACAGCTTCCCATCCGAATCGGGGGACTGGGAACTGGTGACCGATTACACGGTCAGTGGGTCGGCAGCCGTCGGCGACATTGATGGGGACGGCGATACCGAAGTCGTCGTAGGGGGAGCCATCAGCGGTGGGGAAACCGGTGCTCTCTACGTCTGGGACCTCGATGGAGCTCCCCCTGCCGACACCTCCTGGCCCACCTTCCGTAGGGACCGCCTGAACCAGGCCCGCTATCCGTTGCCCGCCATCCTCACCGTCCGGCCTAACTCCTTCTTCCTTTTCCATCCCTATGGGAGCCTCGCCGATCTTACCACCTCCCTGTTGATCGAGAACAGCGGGGATGGAACCATCACCTGGGATGCGGTGGCCAGCGACGCCCGAGTCTCCCTCTCGCCGACCAACGGTCAGGTCTCGCAGGACACCACGCTGGTGCAGGTGACCATCTCCCTGGGGAGCAGCGTGATCACGGGCACCCACGACCTGGGCACCATCACCGTCACCGGCATCGCCAATGCAGGCAATGTCCAGAACAGCCCGACCACGGTACCCATCACCGTCTACGTGGGAAAGGTCTACCGCTCTTTCCTCCCCGTAGCCATACGAGGCCGGTAGCCACCGCGTAAGGGGCAGCCACTGGTGCTGCCCTTACTTGTGGGGACTTACCACGAGGAAGGGATATGATCAGCCCCGACGCTCCGGGGGTGGTCGGCCTGTGGGCCACCCTCGCCCTGCTCACCGGCTACCCCACCTTCTGCCTGCTGCGAACCCTCGGCCGGCCTCCCTCAGCCGACGGGCTCGACGGACTCTTCACCAGCCTTCTGTTGGGCAGCCTCGTCGTCGGTTGGACGGCGCTGCTGCTGGCGGAGGCCGGGTGGTTCAGCCTGCCCTCCCTGACCATTGGCCTGCTGCTGGTCCTCGCCGGGGTCGGGATTGCACTACGGTTGCGTGGGGGCACCCTCCGCCAGCAGCAGCGC
>WFUY01000361.1 GCA_015484715.1 Thermoflexales bacterium
CACGCCGACGGGGGAGGTGGTGGGCTACCTGGACCAGCTCTTCGGGGACCGCTGGACGCTGATCAGCCCGGAGAACGAGCCGCCGGAGAGCGCCGACCTGCCGACCACCCCCGCGCTGACCCCCCTGGAGCTCACCCTGGCATCCGATGAGTTCCAGGAATGGGTGGCCGTCCATCGGGATGACCTGGTCCGCTGGGTGGTGGAAGAGGACCTGGACGGAGCGCTCATCAGCGACAGCCTCTGGCGGGTGAACGCTGCCTACGCCGCGTTGCGGAACGTCCTGGCAGCCGAGCGGATGGGCCGTATCACGGGGCCGGAACCGCCGGAGGCCCGTGTCCAGGCCACCGCCCGCGACCTGATCCTGGCCACGCCGACGGTGGACATCGGCTACAACTTCAAGAAAATGGGAAAGACCCGGCAGAACTTGGACTTCGTCGTCTGCAGCGCCCGCCACAGCGATGCCCTGATCCAGCGGATCGGGCGGGCTGGACGGGTGCTGGGCAAGCCGGAGACCGACCGCCCCAGCCGGGCCATCGTCCTCCTGCCGGAAGAGGCCCTGCAACGTCTGAAGGCTTACGATGGGCAGACCCTCAGCCGGAGCGACTTCGCCGGCCTCATCCGTGAGGAGGCCAACCTACCGCCCAAGCACGCCCTGACCCACTACATCCGCACCCACGCCATCGTCGAATCCTTCTGGCCCATCTACCAGATCCGCAAGGTGCTACCTCCCCAGGAGGAGGCCGAGGTCGAAGCTCTCTTCGAGCGGGTGCGGGAGGTCTTCGCCCCCCACAGCCGGCGCACCTTTAAAGGGCTGCGGTGGTTCTTCCGCAAGCTGGAATCCCGGGAGCGATGGTTGAGCGAAACCCGTCGGGGCCGGATGCCCTTCAACCAGTACACGGCCGAGCACCTGGCCGACTGGCTGGAGTGGCTGGACCCGGAGCAGGGCCACCTCAATCCCAAGGACCTGCTGCCCTACTTGCCCCAACTGCTAGGCGACGACGCCCAGCAGCAAGCCCTGCGGGCCTTCGTCCAGAGCCAGGTAGCGGTCACGCGGGCCCTCTTCGCCTTCCGTGATAGCTTCCAAGGGCCGACGGTCGTCTTCTACGACCCCCGGCACATCTTTTCCAGCGAGACCGTCAACGCCTACGATCTCTTCCACCTGCTCAGCTACTATCGGCTCTCCCCGCCGATGAGCCGTCGCCGGTTTGAGGAGCAGTTCGGGGAGACGCCGCTGCGCGGACGCTTCTACGTCCGGCTGCTGGGGCCGCGCGATTCCCGCCTCTTCCTGGAGTTGGTCTACGAGAGCGAGGAGCCCCAAGAGGAGTTCGAACGCCGGTGGTGTGGCGCACCGGTCGCTTTGCAGGGCCTCCGGCTCCAGGCCCGGTCGCCCGAGGGTGGGGTGATGGCAGGCGCGTTGGACCAACGGTACGTGGAAGCGCTGACCGAGCGGCACATCCCGATGCTCATCGTGCCTCCCGACTCGGTGGGGGCGTTGATCGCCCGGCTGCGGGGCACGGACCTCTGGGCGCGTCGCCTGACCGTCCGCTTCCCCGAGGGTACGGTGGAAGAAGGATACCGAGCCGTCCTGGGCACCGGTGCTTTCCACGCCCACGCCGAGTTGCAGGGCTACTTTCGGATGCGCGAGCGGTTGAAGCCGGAGGCGATCATCCTCTGAAGGCGGCCTCGTGGCGAACCGGAGCGGGGCGGACAGGGCCCCCTCTTGGCCGGTCCGCTCCGGGCAGGGGCGGGCCGGGAACGACCGTCCGAGATTCGTGACGAAAGGAGAAGGGACCAGATGGCAGGTGATGACAGCGGGACCCTCTACTCCGTCGTCCTCACCCTGACCCCCGCCCACGAGGCGAGGGTGCGGGCGACGATGGGAGCCCAGGCCCACGCCGCCTTCCTGCACACGGTGCGGGAGGCGGACCCGGCCCTGGCCGAAGTGCTGCACGCCCCCGACCTCCCAATGCGCCCCTTCACCGTCTCGCCGCTGCACGGGGTGGGCCGTGCCCGAGATGGGATGGCCCACCTCTCGCCGGGGCGGGACTACTGGCTGCGTTTCACCATCCTCTACCCTCCCATCTTCGAGCGGTTCATGGCCCGCTTTCTCCACAGCGACGGACGGCCCGCCATCCGGCTGGGCCGGGCCCGCCTGCTCATCCGGGAGATCCTGGCAACGCCCGAGAGCCACCCCTGGGCCGGCTACACGACCTGGGGGCACCTGGCCGCCCAGGCCCAACCGACCGATACCATCGTCCTGGAGTTCGTCTCCCCCACCGCCTTCAGCTTCGGGACGAAACCCTGGGGGCGAAAAGTGATCGTCCTGCCGGAGCCCGACCTGGTCTTCGGCAGCCTGGTCAAGACGTGGAACGCGCTGGCCCCGGCCCCCTTGCAGATCGTCTGGAAGTCGCTGAAGGAGTACGTCGAGGAGCACGTGGTCATCAAGCGCCTGGAGGGGCTGGAGACGAAGATGCACCAGTTCCGCAAGGCCCCCCAGGTCGGCTTCATCGGGCGTGTCACCTACGGCCTGATGGCCGACGACGACTTCGCCCGCGCCCAACTGAACGCCCTGGCCGACTTCGCCTTCTACGCCGGCGTCGGCATGAAGCGGGCGATGGGAATGGGGCAAGCTCGGCGGGTGGCCGTTTAGTCGAGTGGTCAAATGGTCGGGTGGTCGAGTGGTCAGGTGGTCGAGGACGGGATAGAGGGTGAGGCGCCCGCCGTCGGAGCAGGCAGGATGAGGGAGTGACACGCTTCACAAGTAGAGCAACGTCCACACAAGGGGAGTATTGCTGATGAGGATTGAGCGCTTCGAGGAGATACAGGCGTGGCAGGAAGCCCGCGTACTGACCCGGCTGGTCTACGAGGCCAGCGGTAGCGGCCCTTTCGCCAAGGATTTCGGATTGCGCGACCAGATTCGCCGGGCGGCCGGTTCAGCGATGCACAACATTGCTGAAGGATTCGATGCCGGCTCCGATGCCGAGTTCATCCGTTTTCTGAAGTATGCTCGTCGTTCGGCCAGCGAAGTGCAGTCCCAACTCTACATCGCTCTCGATTGTCGCTACATCACCCAGGACCAATTCCAACGCATATACGATCAGGCCACCTCGGTCAAGAAACTCATCAACGCCTTCATCGGCTACCTGCAAAAATCCCGCCATCGGACATCCAAATAGCAACCACCCGACCACCCGACCACCCGACCAAGCAACCAAGCGACCAAGCGACCAAGCGACCACGCGACCACCCGACCAAGCAACCAAGCGACCACGCGACCACCCGACCAAGCAACCAAGCGACCACGCGACCAATGACTCAACCAGACTACCTACCTATTTCTATGCTCAACCAACTGGAATACTGCGAACGGCGCTTCTGGCTGATGTACGTCCAGGGCGAGATGGAGGTCAACGCCCCCGTCCTGGAGGGCATCCAGCAGCACGAGCGGGTCCACACCGGTGGTGTCGAGCAGCAGGGCGCGACCATCGTCCACCGCCGGGTCTACCTCTGGTCCGACCGGCTGCGGCTGGTTGGCTTCGCCGACGTCGTTGAGGAGCGGAAGGGGGAGTTGATCCCGGTGGAGTACAAGCGGGGGCGGATGGGGCGCTGGCTCAACGACCACATCCAGCTCTGCGCCCAGGCGATCTGCCTGGAGGAGCGGACAGGGAAACCGGTCCGGGAAGGGGCCATCTTCTACTGGAAATCCCGACGCCGAGTCAAAGTGGAGTTCACGCCGGAGCTGCGTGCCCGCACCGAGCAGGCCATCGCCCGGGCCTTTCAACTGCTGCAGGAAGGCCGGCTGCCGCCCCCCATTGACCATCGGACCAAGTGCCACGACTGCTCGCTGGAGCCCATCTGCTTGCCCCGGGAAGTGGAGATCCTGTTGAAGCTGGAGGAAGAAGGCTGATGGCCCAGTTGCAAGTGTGGGAGGATGGTATGGCCACGTTGTACCTGACCGAGCCCCGCTCGTTGGTGAAGAAGGATGGCGACACCCTGGTCGTGCAGATCCCGGAGAGCAAGGAGCGGGGCACCCCGAAGCGGAAGGTGCGCGTCCCCCTCATCAAAGTCACCCAAGTCGTCGTCTACGGCGACGTCACCATCACCAGCCCGGCGCTGGCCGCACTGTTGGAGCAGCGGGTGGATGTCTGCTTCTGCTCCTACTATGGCCGCTTCCGGGGCCGGCTGGCCCCGCCGATGGGCAAGAACAGCCTGATCCGGCTGGAGCAGCACCGGGCCCACAATGATCCGGTCCGCTCCTTCACCCTGGCCCGCGCCTTCGTGCGGGGCAAGCTGGCCAACATGCGGGCGATGCTGATGCGGGCCAACCGCAAGCGGGAGGACCCGGCCATCGCCCAGGCCGTCGAATCCCTCAAGGGGGTCCTGAAGCAAGTGGACGGACTGGACCCCGAGGAGGCGATGGCGCCCAAGAACCCCTCGCGTCCCCAGGCCGACACCCTGCACGGCACCCTGCTGGGGCTGGAGGGGTCGGGAACCGCCTTCTACTACGGCGTCTTTGGCCGGTTGCTGAAGGGAGACTGGGGCTTCACGCGGCGGCAGCGTCGTCCCCCCAAGGATCCCATCAACGCCCTGCTCTCCTTTGGTTATGTCCTGCTGATGAACCAGGTCGCCTCGGCGGTCAGCATCGTTGGGTTGGACCCCTACGTTGGCTTCCTGCACTCCTCCCAGTTCGGCAAGCCGGCGCTGGCGCTGGACGTGATGGAAGCCTTTCGGCCCCTAGTGGTGGACTCGGTCGTGATGACGCTGATCAACAACGGGATGCTGCGCCGGAGTGATTTCCAAGAGGAGCTAGGGGCCTGGCGGCTGACGGAGAGGGGCCGGCGCACCTTCCTGACCAAGTTCGAGGAGCGACTGGAGACCGAGATCAAGCATCCCGTCTTCGGCTATCGGGCGACCTATCGGCGCTGTCTGGAGTTGGAAGTGCGGTTGGTGGCCAAGTGGCTTAGCGGAGAGATTCGACAGTTCAGGCCCTTCGTGGTAAGATAATTTGTGAGACGCGGCAAGCAGCAACGCACCCTCTACATCATCGCCTACGACATCCCCGATGATCGGCGACGCACCAAGGTACACAAAGTGCTCTCCGGTTTCGGTCGGTGGACCCAGTACAGCCTCTTCGAGTGTTATCTGAACGAGAAAGAGCTGATTGCCCTGCGGGGAAAGCTGGAGAAGGTCTTGGACCCTGAGGAAGACAACGTCCGGTTCTACCCCCTCTGTGCCGCCTGCGCCGCGAAGGTCGAGACCATCGGGTCGGAGAAACCCTCGGAGGAAGCCCTCTTCATCATCTAGCCCATCCCTCTTCAGGCAGCGCGGCGAGGGGGCTCTGGGGACGTGCGAGCGGTGAAGCGGAGGCCAAAGGCCCAGGAGGTGCTCGCGTCCGGGGCCGAAGTCCTTACCTCCCATATCTAGGGGGAGGAAGGCGTATATCTCCCACATCTGGGGGATACTTCCGTTTCTGGCGGCGGGGCGGGAGCAAGGAGAGAGTTCATCCACCCATAAACGTGTCCACCCCTCGCAGAAAAAGGGGAGGTGGGGGAGAAGAAGCGTGAAAAGAGGGAAAACGCGAATGCTCTGGTTCGGATTGCCCTATGCAGGGGCTCAAACGGAAGCGAAAACGGGCACCGCGCCCACGGGGATGTGAGCAGTCCCACCCCACAGAATCCCGACCGAGGGATTGAAACTCCAGGAAGCTGTGCGGATGCTGGCTGGCGGTGGGGTCCCACCCCACAGAATCCCGACCGAGGGATTGTAACACCATTCGGAAGTGGCTGGGGGCAGTCACGTGCGAGGTCCCACCCCACAG
>WFUY01000362.1 GCA_015484715.1 Thermoflexales bacterium
GAGGAGGGATCTCATCCCCGCAGCCCTCCCGGCCCCCTATGTCGCCGGCCTCGGCCGCTGATTACGACCTCCTAGCCATCGGCGAGGTCCTGGTGGATCTCATCTCCGAACGGATGGTGGCCTCGCTGGAAGAGGCCCGATCCTTCCGCGCCTTCGTCGGAGGGCAGGTAGCCAACGTCGCCCGTAACGTCAGCCTGTTAGGCGGGCGGGCTGCGGTGGTGGGCTGTGTGGGCAATGATGGGTTCGGGCGCTTTATCCGGCGCGAACTGAGCGCCGTCGGCGTGGTGACCGAGTACCTTCGGTTGGTGACCGGGGTGCCTACCACCCTCTCCGTCATCACCCGCCATATGACCACACCTGACTTTCTCATCTTCCGGGGAGCCGATGTTCAACTTTCCCCTCCGCAGGTCCCGGTGGAGGCCATCGCCCGCAGCCGGATCGTCCACGTCTCCGCCTTCGCCCTCTCCCGGGAGCCCAGCCGCGAGGCCGTCCTGCACGCCCTTCGGCAGGCCCGCGAGCACGCTTGCTGGACCTCCCTGGACCCCAACTACCACCCGCGCCTGTGGGCCCCCGATGGCGAGGCGCTGGACGTTCTCCGCCATGCCTGTACTTTCGTGGACCTGACCAAGCCCTCTCTGGACGATTGCTGGCGCCTCTTCGGCCCCGGCCTCTCCCCCGACGCCTGTGTAGACCGCTTCCTGGATTGGGGGGTCGGGCTGGTGGCCCTGACGATGGGCCACCGAGGGGCGCTCGTGGCCCTGCAGAGCGGGGAGCGATGGCGCATCCCTTCCCACGACGTACCCGTCGCCGACGTCACCGGAGCGGGCGACGCCTTCTGGGCCGGTCTGATCCTGGGGCTCCTGGACGGTCTCCCCCCCCGCCGGGCGGGCGAGTTCGGTCAGCACGTCGCCGAGATGAAGCTGCGCACCTTTGGCCCTCTGGACCGCCTGCCTAACCGACACGCCCTCTACCGCCAACTCTGGAGGGAGGTCCCCCCGCCGTCCACCCCGAAAGACGAAGGCAAGCGCGACGATGAAGCACGAACGTGAGGTCGAAGACCGACGCTGGAAATCCCGGAAAGGAGGTGAGGACCGAACATCCATTGCATTGCTTGAGGTTGCCCGTTGATCTGTCCGCCTCTGTAAGACACGCAAAGGAGGAACACCATGTCTCGCAAATCTCTTCTCCCGTTGACCCTCGGCCTGCTGGTGCTGGCACTGATCCTGGCCGGCTGTGGTGGCAAGGCCACCCCCACTCAGGCGCCGGCCCCCAAGGCCACCGAAGCACCGACCGCTCCCCCCAAGAAGGCCGAACCGGTGACCATCAAGGTCTGGTTCCACTCCGGCCGGGGGGAGGAGCGGGATGTGCTGGAGTCCCAGATCCAAGAGTTCAACACGGTGCAAGACGAGGTTAAGGTAGAAGCGGTGCAGTTGCCCGAGGGCAGCTACAACGACCAGGTGAACGCCGCCGCCCTGGCCGGTGACCTCCCCGACCTGCTGGACTTCGACGGCCCCTTTATGGCCAACTACACCTGGGCGGGCTATCTGCGCCCTCTGGACGACTTCCTGAGCGCCGACCTGCGCGATGATCTGCTCCCCTCCATCATTGCCCAGGGCACCTACCCTCCCGATGGCAAGCTCTACTGCATCGGCACCTTCGACTCTGGCCTGGCCATCTGGGGCAACAAGGCCTACCTGGAGAAGGCTGGCGTGCGCATCCCCACCAGCGTCGAAGATGCCTGGACCCGCGAGGAGTTCGAGGACGCCCTGGCCAAGCTGCAGGCCCTGCCCGAGGTGGAGTGGGCGCTGGACCTGAAGCTCAACTACGGTCGGGGGGAGTGGTTCACCTACGGCTTCTCGCCCATCCTGCAGTCTATGGGCGCCGACCTCATTGACCGCACCACCTGGCGGAGCACCGGCACGCTCAACAGCGACGCCGCCGTCGAGGCGATGACGATGTTCCAGGACTGGATCAACAAGGGCTACGTGGTGCCCGCCGATGCCGGCGATGCGATGTTCTACGGGGAGAAGAAGGCCGCCCTCGCCTTCGTCGGCCACTGGATGTGGACTCCCCACAAGGAGGGACTGGGAGACGATCTGATCCTGCTGCCGATGCCCAAGTTCGGCCAGAAGGCAGCCACCGGCATGGGCTCCTGGTGCTGGGGTATCTCCGCCACATCGGAGAAGGCCGAGGCAGCCTGGAAGTTCCTCACCTTCCTGCTGGAGCCCGATCAGATCCTCAAGATGACCAACGCCAACGGGGCCGTTCCCTCCCGCAAGTCGGCGCTGGAGAAGTCGGACCTCTACGGTGCCGGCGGTCCCCTGAACATCTTCGTCCAGCAGTTGGAGACCATCGCCGTGCCGCGCCCTCAGCATCCGGCTTACCCCACCATCACCGCTGCCTTTGCCGAGGCGGTAGACAACATCATTGCCGGAGCAGAGGTGCGTGGTGAACTGGACAAGGCGGCCCAGAAGATTGATCAGGACATCGAAGACAACCAGGGCTACCCGCCCTTTGGACCCTAAGCGGGAGCGCCTTTCCCCACCGCCCTGGGGGGCCAGGAACAGCGCCCCCCAGGGCGCTTTTCCCCGTTCTCGACCGGCCTCCCCGTGAGGCCAAGCGTGCGCGGAGGCAAGCGCGGGAAGGAGGCAAAGGGATGCGCTTGAACCTGAACCGGACAAGGCGGGAGGAGCTGACCGCCTGGGCCTTTTCCGCGCCGGCGCTGCTCCTGTTACTCCTCTTTCTCATCGTCCCCTTCGCGATGGCCTTTGGCCTGGCCTTCACCGACCAGCGGCTGATCCCCGGCCCGCTGCCCACCCGGATC
>WFUY01000363.1 GCA_015484715.1 Thermoflexales bacterium
GGGGGAGGGCCATCAGGTAGAGGTGGAGGGGCGGATGGAAGGTGCCTACGGAGGCGATGGCCCCTACGGCCGGCCGGTCGCCTTCGTAGGCAATGGCCAGAGCACGGCGGACGACCATCGCCTCATCCAGCTTGAACTCGGCCAGCGTCGGCCAGCCCATCCGCAGGAGCAGGGCCAGGGCCGTGACGAGCAGGAGCAGCAAGGGGGTTCGCCGGTCGTTGGGGAGGTGCAGTCGCATCGGTGCCTCCGGCAAGCAGCTTACCCCCTGCGTCGTAGCAACTCCAGCACGGCTTTCCCGCTTCCCTCCCCCTCTAGCAGCGCCAGGACCGCGAAGCTGTCCGGCACGTATACCTCGGTTGAGACTTTCGCCGTATGCATTTGGCCTTCCTGTGGCTTACTTTGGGGAGCAAGTATACCGCAATCGGACATAAAGGGCAACCTTTTTCGATGCTGGTGATTACCCACAAGGGAGCGAGAGAGTGGTCCGTAGCGGGCCGTCCACGAATTTCTCACAAATGCACGGATGAGGCGGTCCTTAATTCGTGTATTCGTGCCCCTCGTGGACGGCTGGTCTCCCTATCTCCAAAGATATGGGCAATCACCGCTTTTCGATAGCGGTATCACCATATGGGGAATAGGTACACCAAAACTGTTCACCCTCCCGCAGGTTAGGCGCGTTTCCGACGCGAAACCGTGCTTCAAATAGCCCATCGGGGCTGAAAGCGCTCTCGACCGGTGACCTGCGGGAGGGTAGGCCGAATAGATACCACCAAATATCCGTCGAGCACTCCTTTGCCGGGAAGCACGATGGCGATTTCTTGCGACGCTCTTAGAAACATCTAATGTTCCTCTAACGCCTTTTGTGGTATAATCAAGGGCCAAGAAATCTGGCGGTCTTCTCTCCGTCGCAACCTGCAATCCGCAACTCGCAACTTGCAATCTGCAATTTGCAATTTCGCCAAGAGGTGAGGGAGGATGTTCTGGTACTTCGACCCACTTTACCTGGTCTTTGCCCTGCCGGCGCTGCTCTTCGCCTTCTACGCTCAGTACAAGGTGCAGAGCGCCTACAACCGGTATACCCGTGTGGCCAACAGCCTGGGCATCACGGGCTGGGAGGCAGCCCAGCGCCTCCTGCGCTCCGGCGGCCTCTATCACGTCCAGCTCGATCGCACGCCGGGCCACCTGACCGACCACTATGACCCTCGATCTAAGTCGCTGCGCCTTTCCGATGGTGTGGCGCGTGTCCCCTCGGTGGCCTCCTTGGCCATCGTCGCCCACGAGGTGGGCCACGCGCTCCAGGACAAGGAGGGATACGCTCTACTACGGCTGCGGAGCGGCCTGGTGCCCGTGGTGAACTTGGGCTCCTGGCTGGGACCGATCCTCTTCGTCATCGGCTTCTTCTTCCTGGGCAACTACACGCTGGCCTGGCTGGGGGTGATCTTCTTCTCCGGGGCCTTCCTCTTCGCCCTGGTGACCCTGCCCGTGGAGCTCAATGCCTCCTCGCGGGCCATCGCCCTGCTCCGCTCCACCGGCCTGATCGTGAGCCCGGCGGAGGAGAAAGGGGCGCGGGCGGTGCTGACGGCGGCTGCGCTGACCTACGTGGCGGCAGTTGCCCAGGCCCTGTCTACGATGCTCTACTACATCTTCCTGCTCTCAGGAAGCCGCCGGCGGGACTGAGGGCTAACCGATGTTCATCGCGTTCCTCAATCCGCAGGGTAACTTCGACCCCGGAGACAGCTACTGGACCGAGCATCCCGATTTCGGCGGGCAGCTGGTCTACGTCAAAGAGGTGGCCCTGGCGCTGGGCCGGATGGGCCACCGGGTGGACATCGTCACCCGGCAGATCAAGGATCCAGAGTGGCCGGAGTTCGCGGCCCCTCTGGATTTTTATCCCGGCCATCCCAACGTGCGCATCGTGCGCATTCCCTGCGGTCCTGAGCACTTCCTCCCCAAGGAGGAGCTCTGGCCCTACTTGGGCACCGAGTGGGTGCCCAACCTGATGATCTTCTACCAGACGGAGGGTCGCTTCCCCGACGTGCTGACCACCCACTACGGGGACGCCGGCCTCTGCGGGGCGCTGCTCCAGGAGGCCCTGGGACTGCCCTACACCTTCACCGGCCACTCCCTGGGAGCTCAGAAGATGGACAAGCTGGGGGTGACGGAGGAGAACCTGGCGGCGATGGATGCTCGCTATCACTTCGCCCGCCGGCTGGTGGCCGAGCGCGTCGCGATGGATCGGGCCGTCCGTATCATCACCAGCACCCGCCAGGAGCGGTTTAACCAGTACACCCACCCTGCCTATCGGGGAGCGGTGGACCCGCTGGACGACAACCGATTCGCCATCATCCCCCCCGGCGTGGCCCTGGACATCTTTGACCGGACGGTGCGCAGCCCCCGCGAGGAGGACGTGCGGGCGACCATCGTCGAGCGCCTGCGGCGGGACCTGGGGGAGCGGGCCGATCTTCCTGTCATCGTCGCCTCCAGTCGGTTGGATCCCAAGAAGAACCACCGGGCGCTGCTGGAGGCCTACGCCGCCAGCCCTGAACTCCAGTGCTGCGTCAACCTGGTCTTCATCACGCGAGGGTTGGACAACCCCCTTCAAGACTACGGCAAGGCCGGGCCGGCTGAACGGGCCGTCCTGGACGATCTGATGGGGATCATCGCTCGCGAACAGCTGCGGGGCAAGATCAGTATGTTCTCCCTGGAGAGCCAGGAGGAACTGGCCATTTGCTACCGCTTCTTGGCCGAGCGCCGATCCGTCTTCGCCCTGACCGCCCTCTACGAGCCCTTTGGGCTGGCTCCGCTGGAGGCGATGGCTGCCGGCCTCCCCGTCGTCGTCACCAAGTTCGGCGGTCCCAGCGAGAGCCTGCGGGAGGGCGATCAGGACTTCGGCGTCCTGGTGGACCCGACCGACCTGGCGGACATCCAGAACGGCCTCTACCAGGTGCTGGGGGACGAGGAGAGGTGGCATGCTTACGCCAAGGCCGGCCACCGTCGGGTGCACGAGCGGTACACCTGGGAGCGGACGGCCGAGGGCTACGAGTGGGTCCTGGAACGGGTGCTGGAGGTGTGGGGTGAGCATCCCATCCAGCCCCGGCTCTCCATCCCCCCCTACTTTCGGAACCCCACGGCGGAGAACGACATCTCCCTGGACCAGTTGCGCGAGCTCTATCTGCAACTGGACCTGCTGGCCGTGGGTGAGACGGTGGTGGACTTCATCTCGCGGGAGCGGACCAACTCCCTGCGCCAGGCGGTCCGCTTCACCCGCTACCTGGGGGGCCAGCCGGCCAACGTCGCCGTCTACGTGGCCAAGCTGGATGGTCGGTCGGCGGTGCTCTCGAAAGTGGGTGCCGGCCCCTTCGGCTACTTCCTAGACTGTCTCTTATAC
>WFUY01000364.1 GCA_015484715.1 Thermoflexales bacterium
ACCTGCTGGCCCGGATTCAGGAGCAGGCCCACCAGGTCCAGCGGATCATGGACACGGTGCCCGAAGGCGTGCTCCTGCTGAACGCCCAGCACCGCATCCTCCTGGCCAACCCGACTGCCCGGGAGTACCTGATGGCGCTGGCCGGGGTCAAGGTGGGGGACATCCTCACCCAACTGGGCGGGCGGCCCGTGGCGGAGTTGCTGACCACCCCCTCCGATGGCCTGGGACACGAGGTGACCGTGGAGGGACCGCCCCGTCGCATCTTCGAAGTGGTTGCCCAGCCGGTGGCCGAGGACGAAGGATGGGTTCTCATCCTGCGGGACGTCACCCGAGAGCGGGAGGTCCAGCAGCGCGTCCAGGAGCAGGACCGCTTGGCTGCGGTGGGCCAGTTGGCTGCCGGCATCGCCCACGATTTCAACAACATCCTGGCCGTGATCATCCTCTACACCCAGATGGCCCTCCAAGACCCTGACCTCCCCGCCGACGTCCAGGAGCGCCTTGCCACCGTCGTCCAGCAGGCCAAACGGGCGGCCAACCTCATCCAGCAGGTTCTGGACTTCAGCCGCCGTTCCCCCCTCGAACGGCGGCCTCTCGACCTGCTGCCCTTCCTGAAGGAACTGACCCGGCTGCTGGACCGAACCCTGCCGGAGAGCATCCAGGTCGAGATCGCCTACGGCTCCGACGAGTACACCGTCAGTGCTGATCCCACGCGCCTGCAGCAGGCCCTGATGAACCTGGCCTTCAACGCCTGGGACGCTATGCCCGAGGGGGGTATCCTGCACATCAGCCTGGAGCGCGTGCGGATCGGGCCGGACGAGGTCCCTCCGCTGCCCGATATGGAGGCGGGAGAGTGGGTGCGGGTGATGGTTACGGATACCGGGGTTGGCATTCCCGAGGATGTGCTGCCCCACATCTTCGAGCCCTTTTTCACCACCAAACCGCCGGGTGAGGGGACAGGGTTGGGGCTGGCCCAGGTCTACGGCATCGTCAAGCAGCACGAGGGACACGTAGACGTGGAAAGCCATGTGGGGGAGGGAACCACTTTCAGCCTCTACCTGCCCGCCCTGACCGTGGCGCAGGGGGAGCTCCCCGTCGTGAAGGGGACGGATCTGCCTCGGGGCCGAGGGGAGACCATCCTAGTGGTGGAGGATGATCAAGCCACCCGATCAGCGCTGCGGGAGATCCTCGAGATGCTGAACTATCGGGTGTTGGAAGCGGCCCACGGGCGGGAAGCGCTGGCGGTCTTCGAGCAGCACGCGGAGGAGATCGCCCTGCTGCTGAGCGACCTGGTGATGCCGGAGATGGGAGGGATACCGCTGATCTACGCCCTGCGGAAGCGGAAACCCTCACTGAAGATCGTGGTGCTGACGGGCTATCCGCTGGGCGAAGCGGTCCAGGCCCCGCTTCTTGCGGGCGTCGTAGACTGGCTGTCCAAACCGCCCAGCATGGAGCGGCTGGCCGAGGTCGTGGACCGGATCCTGCACCCTCCTGAATCACTGAATTGCTGAGGGCGCAGTACTCCTCGCGCGAAGAACAAGCGGACGGTGGGGAACGATGGGTAAGGAATTTGTGAGAAATGGAATTTACCCCTTGACAAACCCACAAAATCTACTAAAATATGAGTGTACCTCACGATTCATCACACCAGCCCTCGTCCGAGGTGGCTACGATGCACATCCTGTTGGTGGGGCTCAACCACACGACCGCCCCTGTCGCCCTACGGGAACAGCTCACCTACACCGCCTGCTCTCTGGAAGAGGGCCTCAGACAACTCCTCTCCCCGGATCCCCCGGAGTCGGGACGCATCCGCGAGGCCGTGATCCTGACCACCTGCAACCGCACCGAGGTTTACGGGGTCGCCCAGGAGGTCGCCGCCGGCCATGCCACCCTTACCCGCTTCCTGGCCGACTTCCATGGTCTCTCCCCCGAACGGCTGGCCCCCCATCTCTACGCCTGCGCCGACCGCAACGCCGTCGCTCACCTCTTCCGGGTCGCCAGCGGTTTGGACTCGATGATCCTGGGCGAGGCACAGATCCTGGGGCAGGTGCGGGAGGCCTTCGAGATGGCCCAGGCCCTGGAAGCCCCCGGCCCCCTCCTCTCCGCCCTCTTTCAGCAGGCCATCCACACCGGCAAGCGGGTGCGGACCGAGACGGAGATCGGGCGGCACCCCGTCTCCATCAGCTCGGCCGCCGTTGAACTGGCCCGCCAGACCTTGGGCTCTCTAGAGGGCCGCTGTGTCCTCCTGGTGGGCACAGGTAAGATGAGCACCCTGGCCGCCAAGGCCCTCCACGCCCACGGCATCGGCGGGATCTGGGTGGCCAATCGGACCTACGAACGGGCCGTAGCGATGGCCCAGCAGTTCGGTGGGCAGGCCCTTCCCCTCGACCAGCTCCCGAAAGCCCTGGCCCAGGTGGACCTGGCCCTCAGCGCCACCGCTGCCCCCCACATCGTCATCTGGGCCGACGTCGTCCGTCAGGCGATGGCCCAGCGCCAGGGACGCCCACTGCTGCTCATAGACATCGCCGTCCCCCGCGACATCGAGCCCCAGGCCGCCCAGATCCCCGGCGTCACCCTCCGCAACATTGACGACCTCCAGAACGTGGTCGAGACCGGCCGACAGAAGCGACGCCACGCCGCCTACCAGGCCCGCCCCATCGTCCAGGAGGAGGTGACCCGCTTCATGGCCTGGTTCCGCTCCCTGGAGGTGACCCCCACCATCAAGGCGCTGCGGGCCCGGGCCGAACGCATCCGCCAGGCCGAACTGGAGCGGGCGCTGCGGCGGCTTGGTCCGTTGCCCGAACGGGACCGGGAGGTCCTCAACGCCTTTAGCCGGGCCATCGTCAACAAGCTGCTCCACGAGCCCACGGTGCGGCTGAAGGCCCAGGCCCAGCGGGGGGATAGCCGCCTCTACAGCGCTGCCCTGCGCGAACTCTTCGCCCTGGAGGAAGTCCGATGAGCCGCCGGCGGCTGGTCGTCGGCACCCGGGGCAGCGCCCTCGCCCTGGCCCAGACGGAGGCGGTGGTCACCGCCCTGCGGGAGCACTACCCCGACCTGACCGTCGAGGTCCGCACCATCACCACCCAGGGGGACCGGCGGCGCGATCTCCCCCTGACCGCCTTCAGTGGGCGAGGGGCTTTCGTCCGGGCCATCCAGACCGCCCTCCTGGAGGACGAGGTGGACCTGGCCGTCCACAGCCTCAAGGACCTGCCTACCGCGCCGGTGCCGGGCCTGACCCTGGCTGCCACCCCCCGGCGAGCCAACCCCCACGACGTCCTGGTCACCCGCCCTGGGGTGACGCTGGCCTCGCTGCCCCTGGAGAGCCGGGTGGGGACGGGATCGCTCCGCCGTCAGGCCCAGCTCCTCGCTTGGCGACCGGACCTCCGGGTGGTGGGCATCCGGGGCAACGTGGACACCCGGCTGCGCAAGCTGACCGAGGGCGAGGTGGACGCCCTGGTGCTGGCTGCGGCCGGGCTGATCCGCCTGGGGCGCTGGAGCGACACGGTCTGGCCCCTGCCAGTGGAGATCATGCTGCCGGCCGTGGGCCAGGGAGCCCTGGCCCTGGAGGTCCGGGCCGACGACGCCGAGGCCCAGGCCCTGGTCGCCCCCCTCAACCACGCCCCCACCTGGGCCGCCGTGACAGCAGAGCGGGCCTTCCTGCGCACCCCTGTCTCTTATACACATCTGA
>WFUY01000365.1 GCA_015484715.1 Thermoflexales bacterium
CCCCCTCCCGCTGCGCCCGGGCGACGAGGAGCCGTTGGTGGACCTCAACGCCCTCCTGCACGCCCTCTACGACCGCGCCGGCTACGACCTGAGCATTGACTACACCCGCGATCCTGTTCCCCCGTTGGAGGGGGAGGACGCCGCCTGGGCCGCAGCGCGGCTACGGGATGCGCTCTCGACACGCACCCCGTAGCCCACGCCCGCCGTCCTTGCTCCCTACCGGTGGACCAAGAGCCGCAGCCCGTTGAGGACCACGATGACGGTGCTCCCCTCGTGGCCCACCACGCCCAGGGGGAGGGGCAGGTTCGCCCCGAAGGCCATCGCCACCAGAAGGACGATGACGGCCATCGAGAAGGCCAGGTTCTGCCAGACGACCCGGCGGGCCTTGCGGGCCAGGCCGATGGCGTAGGGAAGCTGGGCCAGGTCGTCGGCCATCAGCACCACGTCGGCCGTCTCCAGGGCCACGTCGGTGCCTGCACCGCCCATCGCGATCCCCACATCGGCGACGGCCAGGGCCGGCGCGTCGTTGACGCC
The DNA here is from genome assembly GCA_015484715.1 of Thermoflexales bacterium. GTDB lineage: Bacteria > Chloroflexota > Anaerolineae > S140-20 > S140-20 > S140-20. The sequence goes on from WFUY01000365.1 coordinate 535, forward strand.
GTCGCCCACCATCGCCACCGGGCCGTACCTCTGGCGCAGCTTCTTCAGCACGCGCACCTTGTCCTGGGGGAGCAGGCCGGCGTGGTACTCGTCCACCCCCACCCGGGCGGCGATGTCGGCCGCCACCCGCTCGTTGTCTCCGGTCAGCATCACCACGTGGGCGATCCCCACCCGCTTCAGAGCCGCCACGATCTCGGCGGCGTCGGGGCGCAGGCCGTCGGCCACCGTCAGCAGCCCCATCCAGCGCCCATCGGCGTAGACCAGGATCACCGTCTGCCCCTCTTCCTCCAGGCGACGGACCTGGGCCCGTAGCTCCGTCGGGAGAGTCACGCCCCGCTCGGCGAAGAGCCGCTCCCCACCGATCCACACCACCCGGTCCTCCACCCGCGCCTCGATCCCTTGGCCGGGGATGGCCCGGAAGTCGGTCGCCGTGGGGAGGTCCAGGCCCCGCTCCTGGGCGGCCTGGACGATGGCCCTGGCCAGGGGATGCTCGGAACGGGCCTCGGCCGCCGCCGCCAGGCGCAGGAGTTCCTCTTCCTCCACGCCCTCCTGGGGCAGGATCCGGGTCAGGAGGGGCGTGCCGTTGGTCAGCGTGCCCGTCTTGTCAAAGGCGATCACCTTCAGCGCCGCCGTCTGCTCCAGGTAGGCACCCCCCTTGAAGAGCACCCCCCGGCGGGCCCCGTTGGCGATGGCCGAGAGGATGCTGGCCGGCGTCGAGATGACCAGGGCACAGGGGGAGGCCACCACCAGCCAGGTCATCGCCCGGTAGAAGGTGGGGTAGAAGTCGTGGCCCAGCAAGAGGTAGGGCACGACGATGAGCAGCCCTGCCCCCAGCAGCACCAGGAGGGCGTAGACCTGCTCGAAATCGTCCAGCATCCGCTGGGTCCGGGCCTTGTTGGCCTGGGCCTCCTCCACCAGTTGGACGATCTTGGCCAGGGTGGTGTCCTGGGCCAGCCGGGTGACCCGGATCTCCAGCGCTCCGTGGCCGTTGACCGTGCCCGCGAAGACGGGATCGCCCACCGCCTTGTGCACCGGCATGGACTCGCCGGTGATGGTGGACTGGTCCACCTCCGAGGTGCCGCTGATCACCTCGCCGTCAATGGGGAAGCGCTCGCCGGGGCGGACGATGACCACGTCGCCCAGGACCAACTGCTCCACCGGCAGCGTGACCAGGCGGGAGCCTCGGCGCACCGTCGCCACCGCCGGCCGCAGGTCCAGGAGCTTCTCGATGGCCTGGCGGCTGCGGCCCATCGCGTAGGTCTGCAGCGTGTTGGAGAGAGAGAAGAGGAAGAGCAGGGCCGCACCTTCGGCCGGCTGACCGATGAGGGCTGCGCCCAGGGCCGCCAGGATCATCAGCAGGTTGACGTCCAGGCGGCGCTCCCGCAGCAACTCCAGGCCGTCCATCAGCCCGTAGTAGCCGCCCGTTCCGTAGGCGATGGTGTAGAGCAGGGCAACGGGGAGCGGCCCCAGCCCCAGGCGGGCGCCCAGGAAGGCCGCCAGGCCGGTCAGCCCGTTGGCAATGGTGAAGATGATCTCCATCCGCTCACGCGGAATCCCGCGCCGGGCCGGAACCTCGGCGGGGGCAGGGACCGCCTCGACCCGGGCGGCCTCCGAGGCCGGGAGGTCCGATCCGTCCAGATGGACCTCGATCAGCCCCTCGCGGAACCGGACCTCGGGGGCCGGTTGGAACTCGGCCAGGCGGCGGTAGTGCTGGATCAACTCGGTGCCCAGGCCGGCCGCGCAGGCCGCGCAGACGGGCGCGTTCTTCACCGCACAGTGGCTCACCCGCTCCCAGGCGTCGCGGCCCGCCTTGCGGACCAGGTGCATCGCTTGCTCATCGCTCAACAGTCGGGGGTCGTAGACCACCTGCAGGTGGCCGGTCTCCAGGTCAAACTCCGCCTCGCGGATCCCCCGGTATCCGCGCAGGAGATCGCTGAGAACGTCGGTACAACGGGTTCCCGAAAGGGGTGGGGAGGGTTCCGTCGGCCAGGAACGTTCCATCGTCGTCATCGGTTAACTCACTCCTCTGATCCAGATTGGGTTTGGTGATGCTCGCCTCTTCGTCGGCGTCGGCGGCGATGTCGGCGTCCGCCCGCCGGCTGACGGGCCGCTTCCCGCTGGCAGTCGGGGCAGAGGCCGTAGTAGACGACCCGTGCCCCCAGCAGGCGGTATCCCGAGGTGGTGGCCACCTCCTGCTCCAGGGCGTGGACGTACTGGCTGGGCAGGTCAATCACCCGGTGGCAGGAGATGCAGGCCAGGTTGACGTGAGGGTCGGTGTCGGCATCATAGTGGACCGCGTCGTCGCCGGCGCTGCCCAGGACGTTGACCACGCCCAGGTCCACCAGCGTCTCCAGGGTGTTGTAGACCGTCGCCAGGCTGAGGGAAGGGTAGTCGGGGCGCAGTTGCTCGTAGATCATCTGCGCCGTGGGGTGCTGGTCCGTCGTCGCCAGCAGGCGGACGATGGCCAGCCGCTGCGGGGTGAGGCGCAGGCCGGCCTCACGCAAAGCCTGGACGAGCTTCTCCGTTCGATCCATATCCGATCACCGCCTTTCTTAGAACTGCTCTAAACTTGGAATGATTATAAACTAGAGGGGCAGTTTTGTCAAGCCCTAACCGCGAGTTGTTTGACGCGGTGATTACCCACAAGGGAGCGAGAGCGTGGTCCGTAGCGGGCCGTCCACGAATTTCTCACCAATGCACGAATGAGGCGGTCCTTCATTCGTGTATTCGTGCCCCATTCGTGGACGGCTCGTCTCCCTATCTCCAAAGATATGGGTAATCACCGGTTGTTTGACGAACCCAACGGTTGGTGCTATAATTTTTCCAAGCCGTTCCTTAAAAAACCGTCGCTGGGGAGCTTGGGGGAGCCAGGCTGAGAGGGCACCCGGGCTGCGCCGCAGCCACCGGTGCCGACCCAACGAACCTGATCCGGGTAATGCCGGCGTAGGGAGACGATGGACAGAGCGCGTATCGGTGTGGGCCGGATACGGCCTCTCGACAGCAACCGCCTCCCTGCATCGGAGGCGTTTTTTGTCTTCCGCCTGCCCCGCCTTCCCCACGCCCATTCCCCCCAAAAAACTGCACGTAGTACGCCATACCTAGCACGTCAGGAGATGTTCAAGGAGGTGCTTATGACGAAGCAGCGAACCGGCCTTCGTGCCCTTCTCCCCCAGGTGCAGGCTCCACCGGAGTGGGGGATTGAGCCGGTGCCCTCGGAGCATCGCGGGCTGCGCTTCCTCGACCTCTTCGTCCTCTGGTCCAGCCTGGGCGTGGGGCTGTTGGTGCTGGAGGCCGGCGCCCTGCTGGTGCCCGGCCTGAGCCTGGGCCAGGCGCTGCTGGCCATCCTCATCGGCACGCTGGTGGGCAACCTGTTGCTGGCCCTGGCCGGCGTCGCCGGCAGCGACCACGCCGTCCCCACGATGGTCCTCCTGCGCCCCGTCCTGGGCCAGCGCGGCTCCTACCTGCCCAGCCTGCTCAACCTGGCCCAGCTCATCGGCTGGACCGCCTTCGAGCTCTGGGTCATCGCCCTGGCCGCCAACCGGGTGAGCCAGGCCCTCTTCGGCTTCTCCGGCTACGGCTTCTGGCTGGTCCTCTTCACCCTCTGGTGCATCCTGCTGGCCCTCGGCGGCCCCCTGGTCGTCGTCCGCCAGTGGCTGGAGAAGTTCGGCGTCTGGCTCGTCTACGGTGTCACCGCCTGGATGACCCTCTACCTCTTCACCCACTACGAC
>WFUY01000366.1 GCA_015484715.1 Thermoflexales bacterium
CAACCAGTACGCTCCTGGGATCGGCGACCGTCGGCTACGGCACGCCATTGCCGAGCACGTGGCCCGTTTCTACGGGCGGGCTGTGGACCCGGAAGGGGAGATCACGGTCACGGCCGGCGCGACGGAGGCGATCTTCGCCGTGATGCAGGGGCTTCTGGACCCGGGCGACGAGGTGGTCCTCTTCGAGCCTTTCTACGACTCCTACGTCCCTTCCATCACAATGGCCGGTGGTGTTCCCCGCTACGTCCCCCTGCACCCTCCCCAGTGGGACTTCGATCCCGAGGCGCTGCGAGCCACCTTCGGACCGCGCACGAAGGCGGTGCTGCTGAACACGCCTCACAACCCCACGGGCAAAGTCTTCCGGCAGGAGGAGCTAGCCCTGATCGGGGAGCTTTGCCAGGAGCACGACGCCGTTATCATCTCCGACGAGGTCTACGAGCACCTGACCTACGACGGTGTGCGTCACCTCTCGCCGGCCGACCTGCCGGGCCTGGCAGAGCGGACGATGACCATCAGCAGCGTGGCCAAGAGCTTCAGCCTGACCGGCTGGAAGGTAGGGTGGGCCATCGCGCCGCCTCCTCTGACGACGGCGCTGCGCCGAGCCCACCAGTTCATCACCTTCTGCGCAGCAGCCCCCTTGCAACGGGCCGCCGGCGTCGCCTTGAAGCTGCCCGATGGCTACTTCCAGAATTTGGCCGCCGACTACCAGCGCAAGCGGGACTACCTGGTCCGGGCGCTGCAAGAGGCCGGCTTTCGAGTCTATCTCCCCAAAGGCACCTACTTTGTGATGGCCGACTTCCGTCCCCTGGGATTCGAGGACGATGTGACCTTCTGCCGCTACCTGACGGTCGAGGTCGGGGTGGCGGCCATCCCCCCTAGCTTCTTCTACAGCGAGGCCCACAAGGCGTTGGGCAAGCCCCTGGTTCGCTTCGCCTTCTGCAAGCGCTTGGAGACGTTGCAGGCAGCCGCAGAGCGATTGAGGCGAATCTCTCGGTAAAAGGCGGTGATTACACAAGTGAGCGAGAGAGTGGTCCGTAGCAGGCCGTCCACGAATTTCTCACAAATGCACGAATGAGGCGGTCCTTAATTCGTGTATTCGTGCCCCATTCGTGGACGGCTAGTCTCCCTATCTCCAAAGATATGGGTAATCACCGGGTAAAAGGGCTTGACAACGCGCCAAATCCTGCTAAAATTTAACAGAGACCTTGAGCTTTAGGGATGTTTGAAGCGCGGCCACGAGGCATCGGTGCAGGAGCGACCTAAAGGTCGCTTTTGCGTCCCCTTCCGCATGCTCCAACCACACCTGGGATTCCTGGTGCGATGACCCCTCCACCCGGTGAACAAGAATGGATAAGCCTGAGCGAGGCGGCTGAGCTGTTGGGAGTGCATCCCAACACGCTCCGCCACTGGGCTGATCAGGGGGAGTTTCCCTCCGTACGGACCCCGGGAGGGCACCGGCGCTTCCGCCGGGCCGACGTGGAAGCTTACCTGAACCGTTCGCAGCGGACCAGCCACCCTCCCGCCATCCACATCCTGGTGCAGAGTGCCTTAGGGCAGACCCGGCTGGGGATCGGGGAGGGCGACTTATACCAAGAGGACTGGTACGTCCGTCTGGATGAAGCGGGGCAGAAGGCGTATGGTGGGTTGGGCCGCGAGATCCTAAAGGCGGTGAGCGTCTACCTGGGCCAGCCCCAGAAGCGGGCCGAGGGGATCGCGAAGTTCCAGGACTTGGGCCGCCGCCACGCCCGAGTTGCCCGGCGGTACAACCTGACGATACGCCAGACGGTAGCCGCCTACCTCTACTTCCGGGATTTCCTCCTGAACAGTACCCTTCAGATCATCGAGGCGATGACCTCGGAGAGCGTTGCCCACTGGCACGAGACCCTGCGCCAGATCAACCTCTTTCTGGACGAAATGCTCCTCGCGCTGGTAGAGTCCTTTGAGGAACAGGAGCGGAAGGACAGGGCTTCACGAGAGGGCGTCCGATGAGCAGAAAAGGACATCCCCCCCACCGGGCCCCTGAGGGTTCCTTCCTGTACGACCGGTTGGTCCCCATCGTGCTGGTTGTGCTCTTCGCCCTGTTCCTCCTCATTTCCCTCATCGCCCTCGCCATCGGCCTCGGCCTGCTGGGCATCTGAACGGTCGCCCCAGTGATTGCTTCGCACGCTCAAAAGGAGTTCAATTATGCAGATAGATCGTTGGCTGCCCTTTGCCTCTATGCTGGTCACCGCCATCTTTGCGGCGGCCGTGCTGCGCCGGTACGTGCGGCGGCGTCGTCCCTACCTGCTCTTCTGGGGCCTGGGGCTGGTCTTCTACGGGTTGGGGGCTTTCGCTGAGTTCTACTCCACGCTGGCCTGGAGTCCGCTCGTCTTCCGCCTCTGGTACATCGGTGGGGCGCTCCTCACAGCCGCCTGGCTGGGCCAGGGGACCGTCTTCCTGCTGGTGCGGCGGGGACGGATCGCCTTCTACCTGATGGTCCTCCTCCTGATCGGGTCGGCGCTGGCGGTGATTGTGATGTTCAATACGCCTCTCAACGCGGAGGCCTTCTCGCCCGACCGTCCGCTGAGCGTCCAGTACAAGACGGACCGGGAGGCGGGCATCGTCGGCATCCTGCCCGAAGGCGCCCTGGTGCGCAAACTGACGCCCATCTTCAACCTGTATGGGACGGTAGCCCTGGTCGGCGGGGCGATCTACTCCTCTTGGATCTTCTGGCGCAAACGCATCCTGCCCAACCGGATGATCGGCAACATCCTCATCGCCGTGGGGGCGCTCTCCCCGGCCTTTGGCGGCACGCTCAGCCGGCTGGGCATGCCGGAGTTCCTTTACATCAGCGAACTCCTGGGCGCGGTGTTGATGTTCATCGGCTTCCTGCAGGCTACCGCTGTGCCCGAAGCGGCTCCCTCGCCGCGTCCCTCGCGGGCCTAACCGACGAGCGAACGGCGCTTCGGCCCCACCCCAAGCGACGCACCGAAGACTCCATCGGTGCGTCGCTTTTCGTTAGTAACTGTTCACCCTCCCGCAGGTTAGGCGCGTTTCCGACGGGAAACCGTGCTTCCAATAGCCCATCGGGGCTGAAAGCGCCCTGGACCGGTGACCTGCGGGAGGGTAGGCTGAATAGATACGCTAGGGGAGCTTATCGGCACCAAAGGGGGCCGGCAGCAGTTGATCCAGCGTCGTCTCCCGATAGGCCCCGCTCTCGTCGGCGATGATGACCCGCAGGTGGGGGGCGAACTCGTGCAGGATCTGGCGACAAGAGCCGCAGGGGGTCCCCCCGTTTGAGGTGACGACGGCGATGGCCTCGAACTCCCGCTCCCCTTCTGAGACCGCCTTGACCACCGCCGTGCGCTCCGCACAGGTTCCCAAGGGATAGACGGCGTTCTCCACGTTCGCCCCTGTGTAGACCTGTCCTGACCGTGTCAGCAACGCCGCCCCTACCCTGTACCCCGAGTAGGGGGCGTAAGCCCGCTCCCGGGCCAGGGTGGCCCGGGCCACCAGGTCCTCAGCGCTCATGGTCATTGTCCTGCCCCTCACTCGTTGGAGGGCCGGCCCTCCGGTGCACACGCACCTTGCGGATGCGCCGACCGGCTACCGACACCACTTCGAACCGCAACGGACCGAAATCGAAGGCCTCCCCCTGGACCGGCACTCTCCCCAACCGGCTGTAGACGAACCCGCCCAGCGTGTCTCCCATCTCCGTGGGCATCTCGACGCCCAGCAGGTGTCCCACATCATCCAGGGCGATGCGGGCGTTGAAGATGTACTCCTCCTCCCCCACCTGCTCGTAGAGGGGCTCCTCCGCATCATACTCATCCTGAATCTCGCCCACGATCTCCTCGACGATGTCCTCCACCGTCACCAGTCCGGCCGTCCCCCCATATTCGTCCACGACGATAGCCATATGGGTCCGCTGCTGCTGCATCTCCTCCAGCAACTCGTCCACCTTCTTGGACTCAGGGATGAAGTAGGCCCCCCGCAGCAACTGCCTCAGAGGGAGGTCACGCTGGTTGTCCCGCCACAGCGGCAGGAGGTCCTTGGCGTAGAGGATACCGACGATGTTGTCAATGGTCCCTTCGTAGACAGGGATGCGGGAGTGGCCCGCTTCGATGATCTTGTTCACCGCCTCGTCCAGGGGGGTGTGGACCTCCAGGGCCACGATGTCTATCCGGGGCACCATGATCTCGCGGGCGATGGTATCGCTCAGGGCGAAGACGGAGTGGATCATCTCGGCCTCGTCTTCCTCGATAGTCCCCTCTTCCTCGCCGGCATCCACCAGGGTCATAATCTCCTCTTCCGTGATGAAAGCCATCCCCCCGACAGACTCGCCCCCCATCAGGAGCGAGAGGCGATCGCTGATCCAGATGGTGGGGCCGATGAGGGGAAGGAAGAGGGTGGACAGGAGGGAAAGAGGATGGGCGAAGAAAGAAGCGATCTCGTCGGCGTAGCGGGCTGCCACGGCCTCAGGGACCAATTGGCCCAGGATAAGCAGGGCGAAGGCCAGGATGAGCACGATGAACCCCACCGCCAGGGGCTGAGCGATGGTCACCGGCACCCCGAGGTCAGTCAGGTACTGCCGCAACGGCGGAGTCAGGGTCAGGGCGGCGACGGCCACCGCCATCGCCGCCGTCAGCACAATGCCGATCTGCGTCGTCGCCAGCAGCCGGCTGGGCTTTTCCACCAACCGAGCAACAATAGGCGACTCCGCCCCCCTCTGTCCGATCCGCTCGCCCAGCCGCCCTCTACGCAGGTTGATCAGGGCCGAACGGCCGGCGGAGAAAAGCGCTTCGATCAGGACGAGGAGCGCGATCAGGAGCAGGCCCCTCGTACTGTCAGGATCCACGGTCCTCCTCGCTTCCCGGTGCCCCCGCACCCTCTACCGACCGGCGCACCCGGGCGGGGACGCCGTAGGCCAGGCTGCCAGGGGGAATGTCGCGGGTGACAACGGCCCCCGCTCCCGTCCTGGCCCCCTTGCCCACCCGCACGGGAGCGACCAGCATCGTATCTGAGCCGATGAAAACGCCGTCCTCGATAACGGTCGGGTGTTTGCGCTCCCCGTCGTAGTTGCAGGTGATGGCTCCGGCCCCGATGTTGACGTTGGCTCCGATGGTCGCATCCCCCACATAGCTGAAGTGGCCCATCTTGGTGCCCGGCCCCAGATAGCTGTTCTTCACCTCGCCAAAGTTGCCCATATGCACCCCACGGGCCAGGTGAGCCCCCTTGCGTAGGTGGCTGAAGGGGCCGACGTCCACCCCCTCCTCCAGCGTCGCCCCCTCCACGACCGAGGCTAGGACGATGCACCGGTCCCCCAGGGTGGAATCGCGGATGATGGCGTTGGGGCCCAACCGGCACTCTACCCCGATCCGGGTCTCGCCCTGGAGGTGAGTGTGGGGGTAGATGACCGTGTCCGGTCCGATCACGACGTCGGCTTCGATATAGGTGGTGTCCGGATCCACCAGCGTCACGCCGGCGAGCATCCACCGCTCATTGATGCGGCGGCGCAGGGCCGCCTCCGCCTCGGCCAGGTGCACCCGGGTGTTGATCCCCAGCGCCTCCGTCGGGTCCTCCAGAGGAACTCCCTCGACCCGTCTCCCCTCAGCTACGGCCATCGCGATCAAGTCCGTCAGGTAGTACTCCCCCTTCACGGGATTCCGTCGGAGATGGGGAAGGTGTTCCCAGAGCCAGGCCGCGTCGAAGCAGTAGGTCCCGGTGTTCAACTCCCGGATCGTGGCCTGCTCCGGCGTCGCGTCCAGTTGCTCCACGATGGCCCGGATACGCCCCTGGCCATCGCGCACGACACGGCCAAAGCCTCGGGGGTCATCCCGCTCAACGGTGAGCAACGTCACGGTGGCCTGGCGGTCCCGGTGCACCTCCATCAGCTTCCGCAGCGCTTCCGCCGTCAGGAGGGGCATATCGGCATAGGTGACCAGCAGGGTGTCCACTTCCGGGTCCACGGCTGACCGGGCCTGCCGGACGGCATGCCCGGTGCCCAACTGGGGCTCCTGGACCACGTAACGCGCCCGCTCGCCTACAACCCGGCGCACGGCGTCGGCCCCATGACCGACGACGAGGATGGGGGGTAGGGCGGTCAGGGCAGAGGCGGTGTGGACCACGTAGAGGACCATCGGACGGCCTGCCAGGGGATGGAGGACCTTGGGGAGCCGAGACTTCATCCGGGTCCCCTGCCCGGCGGCCAGAATCACCACGGCCAGGTTCATAAAGCCTTCTCTCCTCGGTTCCGAGCCACCCGCCCCACCTCCCGCAGGTGCCCCCCATTGCTGTCTTCGGGCACCACGTGGCCTGTGGGGAGGTGACATCGGTCAGGTGGCTAGTCCTCGGTTCAGATCACCGACTGCTCAGAGGTTATTATAACCGGCCTGAAAAAGTTGGACAAGCCTCCTGGGGGGAATCAGCGCTGTCGGACCAGGCCGGGAGGACGGCATCGGAAGTCCCGCCCCCGCCACTGGCGTCGGCAAGAGGGGGAGAGGAAATCGTCGGGGCAGGTGAAGCGCTGGGGCAGGTCCCGCCAGTCCCGAGGCCAATCCTGGGCGTAGAAGGCGGCGTACTCGGCCACGTGGGAGGCCCAGTAGGCATCGCTGTGCTCGCCGGGACGTAGCAGGAACTGGTGGACGATGCCTCGTTCCTCCAGCAGCCGGTCCATCGTCTGGGCACCGCTCCGCAGCCAGTCGGAGCGGCCCACGTCTATGTAGACC
>WFUY01000367.1 GCA_015484715.1 Thermoflexales bacterium
CCGTCACCCCCGACAACCTGGCCTACGTCATCTACACCTCCGGCTCCACCGGCCGGCCCAAGGGTACCATGCTCCACCATCGGGGCCTCTGCAACACCGCCACCGCCCACGTCTACCGGACCCCCGGCATCAGCCCCGACGACCGGGTATCGCAGTTCTTCTCCTCCAACTTCGACGGCTCCGTCGTCGAGATCTTCCCCACCCTGCTGGCCGGAGCCACCCTCTGCCTGGTCCGCCGGGAGATCGTGCTCTCCCCGTCGGACTTCCACCGCTGGCTCCGAGAAGAAGCGATCACCTACGCCGCGATGACCCCGGCCGCCCTCTCGGTGCTGCCGGCCGACGGGCTCCCGGCGCTGAGGACCGTCACCTCCGGCGGCGAAAGCTGCCCCCGGGAACTGGTCGAGCGCTGGGCCCCTGGCCGCCGCTTCCTGAACGTCTACGGACCGACCGAGGCGACGGTCCAGGTGACGATGTACGCCGCCGACGATCTGCCCGAGGAAGCGACCACCGTCCCCATCGGGCGTCCCCTGGCCAACGCCCGGATCTACCTCTTGGACCGGCACCTCCAGCCCGTGCCCATCGGGGTGCCCGGCGAACTCCACATCGGGGGCGTCGGCGTGGGCCGGGGCTACCTCAACCGCCCCGACCTCACGGCGGAGAAATTCATCCCCGACCCCTTCAGCGACCGGCCCGGTGCCCGGCTCTACAAGACCGGCGACCTGGCCCGCTACCGGCCTGACGGCAGCATCGAGTTCCTGGGCCGCATAGACCATCAGGTCAAGGTCCGGGGCTTCCGCATCGAACTGGGGGAGATCGAAGCGGTGCTGAGCGGCCACCCCGCCCTGCAAGAGGCCGTCGTCCTGGCCCGCGAGGACCGTCCGGGGGAGAAGCGGCTGGTCGCCTACGTCGTCCCCGCCGGGAAATCGGCCCCCTCCGTCAGCGAACTGCGCAGTTACCTGAAGGAAACGCTGCCCGACTACATGGTCCCCTCGGCCTACGTCGTGATGGAGGCCCTGCCCCTGACCCCCAACGACAAGGTGGACCGGCGGGCGCTGCCGGCCCCCGACCAGACCCGGCCCGACCTGGAGGCCGCCTACGTCGCCCCCCGCACGCCGGAGGAGAAGACGCTGGCCCAGATCTGGGCCGAAGTCCTGGGCCTCGAGCGGGTGGGCGTCCACGACAACTTCTTCGAGCTGGGCGGCGACTCCATCCTCAGCATCCAGGTCATCGCCCGGGCCAACCAGGCCGGGCTCCCCATCACGCCCAAGCAGATCTTCCAGTACCCGACCGTCGCCGGCCTGGCCCGGGTGGCCGGCCAGGCCCCGACCGCCCAGGCCGAGCAAGGGGTGGTGACCGGCTCGGTCCCCCTCATCCCCATCCAGCACTGGTTCTTCGAGCAGCATCCCGACAACCCCCACCACTGGAACACCTCCCTCTTCCTGGAGGTCCGGCAGCCCCTGAAGATCGGGCTGCTGGAGGAGACCCTCCGCCGGATGCTGCGCCACCACGATGCGCTGCGCCTGCGCTTCCATCCGTCCGACGGCGGCTGGCGTCAGGTCAACGCCGAGCCGGAGGAGGAGGTCCCCTTCTCCGTCGTAGACCTGTCCCAGGTGGGCCGCCGCGACCTGAAGGCGACCATCGAAGCGGTCGCCGCCGCCCTCCAACCCAGCCTCAACCTCTCCGAGGGGCCGCTGATGCGGGTCGCCTACCTGGACCTAGGCCCCCGGCGGTCCGACCGCCTCCTCTTCATCTTCCACCACCTGGTGATGGACGGCGTCTCCTGGCGCATCTTCACCGAGGACTTTATGACAGTCTACCAGCAACTGGAGCGGGGCGATCCGGTGCAGTTGCCGCCCAAGACCACCTCCTTCCAAGAGTGGGCCCGGCGGCTCTCCCGGTACGCCCAATCGCCGGAACTCCGCGAAGAACTGGCCTACTGGCTGCGCCTGAAGGACCAGGAGGCCCCACCGCTGCCGGTAGACTATCCCGACGGCACCTTCACCTACGGCTCCACCGACAGCGTCATCGTCGCCCTCGGCCCCTCTGAGACCCAGGCCCTGCTGCGGGAGGCCCCGGCGGCCTGCGGCATCCAGATCAACGACCTGCTGCTCACCGCCCTGGTGAGGGCCTTCGCCCGCTGGACGGGTCAGCGCAAGCTCCTGCTCGAACTGGAGGGGCACGGGCGGGAGGACCTTTTCGAGGGCGTGGACCTCTCCCGCACCGTCGGCTGGTTCACGACCAGCTTCCCGGTCCTGCTGGACCTGAGCGGCGCCCAGGGGCCGGGGGAGGAGCTCCGGGCCGTCCAGGAACAGCTCCGGCAGGTGCCCCGCCGAGGGATCGGCTACGGCCTGCTCCGCTACCTCTGCGCCGACGAGGAGGTCCGGGAGCAGATGAAGTCGCTCCCCAGGCCGGAGGTCAACTTCAACTACCTGGGGCGGTTCGGTCAGGCCTCGGCCTCCGAACCCGACGAAGAGGAGCCGCTCCCCGACCAGGGGCTCCTAGGGCGGGTCCGACAGGCCGTCGTCCGGCGGAGCGGGGGGCCGATTCGGATCGCCCGGGAGTCCGTCGGGCCGGAGCAGAGCCCCGAGGGGACGCCGGGCACCCGGCTCAACCTCGTCGGCATCGTCACCGGCGGGAGGTTCCAACTGCGGGCCGTCTACAGCAAGAAGCTGCACAAGCGCCGCACCATCGAGAAGCTGACCAAAGCCTTCGCCGAGGAACTCAAGGCCCTGATCGCCTACTGCCTCGCCTAGAGGCCCGTCAACGGGAGCATCCTGATATGCAACACCCAGAAAAACCGCCCACACGACTGCTGAACCGCAACTTCTTCCTGCTCTGGCAGGGCCAGTTCGTCAGCCGCATCGGCACCCAGGTGGTGATCATCGCCCGGGTCTTCTGGATCAAGCACGCCACCGGCTCGGCGGCCATCATCGGCCTCATCCAGATGCTGGCCAACCTGCCGGCCGTCTTCCTGGGGCCCATCGCCGGCACCTTCGCCGACCGCTACCCCCGCCGCACCATCATCATTCTCAGTGACGTGCTCCGGGGGCTCGCCGTCCTCTCCCTGGCCGCCTTGATGTTCCTCGCCCCCGACGCAACCAACCTGATCCTGCTATGGCTCCTCGTCACCGCCATCATCATCGCCACCGTCAGCGCCTTCTTCGCGCCGGCCATCTCCGCCGCCATCCCCGACCTGGTCCCCCGGAAGCGGATCGCCGGCGCCAACTCCCTGGGGCAGATGTCGGTCCAGCTCTCCGTCTTCATCGGCCAGGGGCTGGGTGGGACCCTCTTCCGCCTTCTGGGAGCTCCGCTTCTCTTCGCCATTGACGGCCTTACTTATCTTTTCTCTGCCGTCAGCGAGTCCTTTATCACCATCCCCCAGCCCCTGCCGGAGAAGAGCGGCCGGTGGCAGGACCAGTTCCGCGCCTTCCGGCGGGACACGGTGGAGGGATTCCGCTACATTTGGCAACGGAACGGCCTGCGGGAACTGCTCCTCATCTCCGCCCTGCTCACCTTCTTCACCGTGCCCATCATCGTCCTGCTCCCCTTCTACGTAGAGGACTTCCTGGGAGCCCAGGCCGACTGGTACGGCTTCCTGCTGGCGGGCTACAGCGTCGGCTCCCTGGTGGGATACCTGCTCGCCGGCTCCCTGCGTCTCTCGGGGCGGGCCAGGAGCCGGTGGATGGTCACCTTCATCGTCCTGGAATCGGCCGGCTACGGGCTGCTCGGCCTGGTCCGAGACCCGAAGGTGGCGCTGACCCTCGCCTTCCTGGGCGGAGCCACGGGAGGCTTCATCAGCGTGAACATCATGACCATCCTCCAGCTCTCCACCCCCGGCGAGATTCGAGGGCGGGTCTTCGGACTCCTGGGCACCATCTCCAGCAGCCTCTCCCCCCTCGCCATGGGGCTGGCCGGCGTCGTGGCCGACCTGCTCGGCCAGAACATCCCGCTGATCTACCTGGCCTGCGGGATCATCATGGCGGCCCTCTCCCTCACCCTGCTGGTCAACCAGCATGTGCGGGACTTCCTGGCCTACGAGCCGGAGGAGGAACTCCTCCCGCCGGTGGAACAGCGCGTTGTGCCCTTGAACTGACCGACCGTCGGCCAAGCGGCATAGCGGCTTAGCGGCCTAGCGGCCTAGCGGCGGACTGAGGACCGAGGACTGTGGACTAAGGACTGAGGACTAAGGACCCTATGCGACCAAGTGACCAAACGACCAAGCGACCAACCTGGATCGCCTGTCCCAAACCCAGGCCCCAGGCCCGGATCCGGCTCTTCTGCTTCCCCTATTCCGGCGCAGGGGCGTCCATCTTCTACCCCTGGCTGGACCGCTTCCCGGAGGCCATTGAGGTCTGCCCGATCCAGCTTCCCGGTCGGGAAAGCCGGCTGGCGGAGCCCCTCTTCACCCAGATGAAACCCCTGGTCCGGGCCGCTGCCCAGGCGCTGCTTCCCTACCTGGACAAGCCCTTCGCCTTCTTCGGCCACAGCCTGGGGGCCCTGGTCAGCTTCGAGCTGGCCCGTTACCTGCGCCGGGAGCACGGGCTGGTCCCGGTCCACCTCTTCGTCTCCGGCCACAACGCCCCCCAGCTCCCGGACCGCGACCCGCCCATCCACGCCCTGCCGGAGCCGGAGTTCCTGGAGAAACTGCGCCGTCTCAACGGCACGCCGGAGGAGGTGCTGCAACACGCCGAGCTCCGCGCCCTGCTCCTCCCCATCCTGCGGGCCGACTTCCAGGTCGCCGAGACCTACGTCTACGAGCCCGACGAGCCCCTCGACTGCCCCATCTCCGCCTTCGGCGGGATCCAGGATGAGCACCTCAGCCGCGAGGGGCTGGAGGCCTGGCGCGAGCAGACCAAGGCTGACTTCTCCCTGCATATGCTCCCCGGCGATCACTTCTACCTGAACACCCATCGCCGGCTTCTCCTGCCCACCATCGCCCGAAAGCTGATCAGCCTGTGATCAACCCCAATCCCATCGCTAAGGAGGCTGCTATGAGCGAACTGGTGAAGTACCTATCAGAAGGTGACCACCCTGTCGAGGCGAGCCTGCGCCCCGAGCCCACCGTCCAGGCTCTCAAGGAGCGCATTGACCGGGGCTACGTCTTCGTCAAGTTCACCGACACCAAGGGCGGCACCGAGTTGGGCGTCAGGCTCGACCCGGAGGCCACCGACCTCAGCAAGGCCGACTTCGACAAGGGGACGGGAACCGTCCACCTGGTCGGGAACCTGACGCTCGACTACGTGAAGGTCCGCTGCATCGCCGACATCAACCTCGAGACCCTGTCGGGCCAAGGTCACCTGGAACCTGTGGAGGCGTGACGGAGGGCAGACGATGGCCAAAATGGGGAAATACTGCAAGGCCTATCCCATCGAGCGGTTCCGTGAGTATCCCGGCTGGGCCGAGAAGGCCCGTCCGGTGAACAAGGGTCACCTCTACCTGCAGGAGAACTACGTCGTGACGGAGGGGATCTTCCTGGACGAGGAGATCGTCTTCGACGACGTCACCCCGGAGTGGATCGAGTTCTGTCAGGAGACGCTCCAGTTCCGGGTGCCGGACTTCAAGGCGGCCCCCCAGAAGGCAACGGCCTCGTGACCGGCCCCACCGGGCTCCCGACCATCCGACCATCTGACTACCCGACCACGTGACCAACGAACCAAGGAGGTCCTATGAGCTGGGAAGAACGCGAAGACACCACCATCTACAAGGTCGTCGTCAACCACGAGGAACAGTACTCCATCTGGCCGGCCGACCGGGAGAACCCCCTGGGCTGGCGAGATGCGGGCAAGGTCGGCACCAAAGAGGAATGTCTAGCCTACATTCGGGAAGTATGGACCGATATGCGACCGCTCAGCCTGCGCAAAAAGATGGAAGCGGCAGGGCAGTAGGGCCAATGGGTCTCGAACCCTCGTGGCCTCCCCCGCCGGCTCACCTGACGCTGGCGGAGGACGAGGTGCACGTGTGGCGAGCCCACCTCGACCTAGCCCCAGCCCAGGTACGGGAGTTGCTGCGCACCCTCACGCCCGACGAACGGGCCAGGGCCCGGCGCTTCCGCTTCCGGCGAGACCGGGATCGCTTCATCGTCGCCCGAGGGGTGCTCAGGGCCATCCTCGGCCGCTACCTGGGGGTGGACCCAGGCCGGCTGCGCTTCCGCTACAGCCCCTACGGGAAGCCGGCCCTCGCCGATGAGTTCGAGGACGAGGGGATCCGCTTCAACCTAGCCCACTCCCAGGGGATCGCCCTCTACGCCGTAAGCCGGGGGCGGGACGTCGGCGTTGACGTGGAATACGTGCGGGCCGACCTGGCCGACGAACGGATCGCCGAGCGGTTCTTCTCCCCCCGCGAGGTCGCCATGCTCCGCGCGGTCCCCGCCGAGCAGCGACGAGAGGCTTTCTTCCACTGCTGGACCCGGAAGGAAGCCTACGTGAAGGCGCGGGGAGAGGGCCTCTCGCTCCCCCTCGACCAGTTCGACGTCTCCCTGGCCCCCGGCGAGCCGGCAGCCCTGCTGAGCACCCCCGGCGACCCGCCTGAGGTCACCCGCTGGTCGCTGCGGGCCCTGGACCCCGGCCCGGGCTACATCGCCGCCCTCGCGGTGGAGGGGAACGGATGGCGGCTTCGGTGCTGGCAATGGCCGTAGGCAATGGCCGCAGCCCCGGCCTGAAGAGCCGAAGCCGCTCGCACCCAGACATCGCCCGCCCGCGGCTATGGACGAAACCTGTAACATACCCCTCGCTCTTCCGTTCTATATCCTGCAGGGGTGCAGCACCCCGCACCGTCTGCGCTGGTCTGGGTTCGCCTACTGGTACAAACCTGCAAAAGGAGGCATCACCATGTACATCCCATACCTTTCTCAGCGCTCTGCGCTCTCCCGATATGGCCCGGCCTTGCTGCTCACCACCCTACTCCTGCTGGGCCTGACCCTATCGCTGGCCCTCCACGCACCGACCCTGACCGACCCCTCCCCAGCCTCCATCGCAGACCTAGAACTGGGCCGGCTCCCTCTCGCCTTCATCCCCAACGCGGGCCAGGCCGACCCCGCCGTCCGCTTCCAGGCCCACGATGGCAACAGCGCCCTCTTCTTCACCCCCGACGCCATCGTCCTGGCGCTGCCGGCCACCACGGGGACCGAGCCCTCGGTCGTCCGCCTGCGCTTTGAAGGGGCCAATCCCGCCCCCACGGTGACCGGCGTCGAACGGCTGCCGGGCATCGTCAACTACTTCCTGGGGGACGACCCCACCCGTTGGTACACCAACCTGCCCACCTACGCCGGCGTCGTCTACCAAGGGCTCTACCCGGGCATTGACCTGCGCTACGAAGGCACCAACGGCTCCCTCAAGAGCACTTACCTCGTCGCCTCGGGCGCGGACCCCGGCCTCATCCGCTGGCGTCACGAGGGCGCGACGGCGCTGCGCCTGGACGGAGCCACGGGGGACCTCTTGGTCACCGTGGCGGGCTCCACCCTCATCGAGCAGGCTCCCATCGCCTGGCAGGAGATCAACGGCCAGCGCCTCCCCGTCGCCGTCCGCTACGTCCTGGGCCAGGACGGCACCGTCGGCTTCGCCCTGGATCGCTACGACCCCGCCTACCCGCTGGCCATTGACCCGACCTTGAGCTACGGCACCTACCTGGGCGGCACCGGCCCCGAGGAGGCCGAGGGGATCGCCGTGGACGACAACGGCAACGCCTACGTCGTCGGAACCACCTACTCCAGCGACTTCCCCATCACCACCGGCGCCTACCAGACCGCCTTCCAGGGTGGGACGAAGGACGTCTTCGTGGTCAAGATCAACGCCGCCGGGGACACCCTGGTCTACAGCACCTTCCTGGGCGGTAGCGACGACGACGAGGGGAACGGCATCGTCGTGGACGCCAGCGGCAACGCCTACATCGCCGGCGCGACCCAGTCTACCGACTTCCCCACCCAGAGCGCCTTCCAGGCCGATTGCGCCCTGATGGTGGGCGTCTGCACCGGGGACGCCTTCGTCACCAAGCTGAACGCCGACGGCGACGCCCTCGTCTACAGCACCTACCTGGGCGGCAAGCTCCCCGACGAGGCCAAGGCCATCGCCGTGGACGCCAGCGGCAACGCCTACGTCACGGGGATGACCACCTCCGGCGACTTCCCCACCCAGAACCCACTACAGGGGCCCGATAGCGGCTCCGGGGACGCCTTCGTCGCCAAGCTGAAGGCCGACGGCAGCGCCCTCGTCTACAGCACCTTCTTGGGCGGCAGCGCCACGGACGCCGGCCTCGGCATCGCCGTGGACGCCAGCGGCAGCGCCTACGTCGTCGGTGACACCAACTCCGCCGACTTCCCCACCACCACCGGCGC
>WFUY01000368.1 GCA_015484715.1 Thermoflexales bacterium
ATCAGCGCCTCGCCCCGGACGACCAGCCGGTGGGGGAGCGGGTAAGGGAGCTCCCGGTCCTCGGCGACGGGGATGCGCAGGGGAAGGCTGCGCACGGTGCGCAGGTTGGCGGTGATCTCCTCGCCCACCTCGCCATCGCCCCGCGTCGCCCCCTGGACGAAGAGGCCATCCTCGTAGGTGAGGACGACGGTGAGGCCGTCGAACTTGGGCTCGACGACGAAATCGAGGGGGGTATCGGGGGGCAGGAGCTTGCGGATGCGTTCCACCCAGGCCCGCAGGTCGTCGCCGCTGAAGGCGTTATCCAGACTGAGGATGGGGGCAGGATGGCGGACGCGGACGAACCCCTCGGCCGGCTCTGCGCCCACCCGCTGGGTTGGAGAGTCGGGGGTGACCAGCTCCGGGTAGGCGGCCTCCAGCTCCCGCAGCTCCTGCATCAGGGCATCGTACTCGGCGTCGGTGATGACGGGGCTGTTGAGGACGTAGTAGCGGTAGTTGTGGTAGTTGATCTCGCGCCGCAGCGCCTCCACACGCCGGATGACGTCTTCAGGAATCGTCTTCGCCATCTATCCCTTCCTGCTTTGGTAGAGCCTCAAGTCCGTGTGGGAGATCAAGTGATCCAGCGTTGCCAAGGTGAACACTTTCCCCTTCGTAGCCTCCAGAAGCTTGCGCATATCCGCCCGACGCACACTGAAGCCGCGTCCGTCCACGCAAGCGATGACCTGGAATCCCCGTCTGCCCTCCCTTTCGCGCTGACGGCTAATCTCGGCCAGGTGCTGAATCCGGGTCACCTTATCCCGTGCCGTGCCATCGTCTTCCGTGATCTTGGCCTCGATAACGATGCGGGGATTCCACTCGTCAGGAACGACGAAGTCGGGAGCTTGGTCGAATCCTTCCAGGTGCTCGGCCCGTCCGGTTTTGCGAAAGCTGATACCAGCCTATTGCCTCATCTTCAACCTCAAAAGCGAACGTAGGCATCGGGGGCATAAGATGTCATCTCCTCGCGCACGCGCATAGAAGCCAGAGGGTCCACCTCTATAGCCCGGTAAAGAGCCTGAGCAGCCAACCTCTCGACCAGAGGAACAGGGTAGATGCGGTCTAAACAATCCCTCACCTGATCGAGCTTCGCATCGGTCTCCCTGTCCCGATCCCATCCCCGGCGAAGCTGCCACACCCCCACGCGGGTCAGATGACCAAAGAGCAGACAACGAGCATCCCCCAGCGTCGGCTTCAGCCCTCCCTGCTGCAAGGCCGCCAGATCGTCCGCGACCAAGCGAACCAGGTTCTCCGGTGCGGCCACGAAGTCGGCGGATACGATCCGTCCGGTGGTTCGACAGACGAAGATGGTGTCCACGACCGAGGACTTGGTGCCGTTGATGTGGATGGAGGCTTTCATCTCTGTGGGACAGGGCAAAGTGGCCGTACACGCCAGACCCGCATCCAGCAAGGCCACAGCAATGGGCAGGTACGCCTCCAGATCATTGTGATGGTAGGTGAAGACGAAGGGGCCACCGGGCTTAAGCGCTTTGGTAAAGTGGACGAAGATACGGGTGATCCCTTCGGTAAAGTGCAGGATGTCTCGCCCCTCTGTGCGGTTGACCGTCAACTCCTCATCGGTACGGGTAGAGGGCCGGCGAAAGGGAGGGAGTTCCTGGGCCAGATGTTTCCGCAACCACACGTAGCAGAAGTCCATCAACTCAGCATACTGGACATTGGCTAGGTAAGGGGGGTCCGTCATCACGGCATCCAGCGCAGCAGGTGGCAGAGCCACCGTTTCAGCGGAGGCAGCAGCCAGATACGCTGCCTTGGGCGACCCAGGATCAGGAAAGCGGTCCACCAGCCGGGCCCCGATCCGCTCTCCCACCGTGTAGACACGGTGGCGGCGGCGATTGAGGGCTCGCTCGTAAGGCCGCTCGCAGTAGGCTTTTGCTCGCGCATACTTCTCAACGAAATGGCGAAATCCCCCGCTTCCGACACCAGGCACCCCTAACAGGGCATTCTCCGCCTGAATGAGGCTGACGGGGAAGCCATGGACGGAGAAGATGTCCACAATCTTCAAGGCATAGGTGTCGTACCGACAGAGCATATTCTGGTAGCGGAGTGTATCGGAGAAGACGGTCAACAAGGCATGGCGCACAACCTCATCATCCACCGAGGCGATCGCCTCAGCCAACGTGTTGAGCCCCAGCAGTTGCCGGGCATTGAAGAGTTGCCGGTAGGAATGGTATCCCCACCGGTGGAGCCGCAGCGTCTCATCGCCCGGTGGAATGGCGTCGTCGGGCACGAAGGCGAGCGAGGCCTGGGCAAGACGCCGGTCCGTCTCGGCCAGCCGGGCCAAGTCCTCCTCATCAGGAGCCTTGAAGAAGCGTCCTCGACGGTGAGGGGCACAATGGGAACAATGATACTCTAGAGCAAAAAGATGATGGTCCGGCGGCCCCATCTCGGCACGGGGGTAAGCATTGGTATGCCCACAGTGCGCACAGGTGACCCGGTTACGTCGGGCCGGCCCCTCCCTCACCAGCCTGCTCCCACAGGACACACAGCGGACTCTCGCAGCAAGGGCTTCCAGGGACTCGACTTCATTGAGCGCTCCACAGGATGCGCAGACCAGTACGTAATTGGGATGGCGGGTGTTTTTAGCGACCAGGTAGTGGGGAAAAAGACGCACCGTCTGCCCACAGGCGACGCAGGGAATTTGCTTCACCCAGAGGAAGTACTTCACCGGGGCCAAGCGACCACAGTGGAGGCACCGGGTTTGATAGAGCGCCCCGATCTGCTCCTCAACGGCTGCGATGACCTCCTGCGCCGCCTCCCGGAAGGCCATCTGATCCAGCTCGGCCAGCTCCTGGCGCACCACCCAATAGGCCATAGGGTTGATGTCGGCCCCCACCACGTGACACCCCAAGCGGCTGGCCTCGAGCAAGGGCGTGCCACCGCCCATAAAGGGGTCGCCCACGATGCGAGGGGCCAGGTTGTGACCCCGAAAGAAAGCCTCCGGCAGGGGGCAATCTGCCACAAACTCCGCCAGCATCAAGGCTCGGAACAGAGTACCCGGCCGGCGGGCGAACCACTTGTGCACCCCGATCACGGGCCGATAGCTCTGCTGAATCTGCTTTTCCCTCCGGGCCAGTTGGGCGACGAAGGGGATGTCGAAACGTTGCTCAATCACCCCAGAACCACCCCTATTGTCGTCTGCACGGCCTGCTCCAGCCTACTCATCTTGCGCATAGGCTTTCCTCCGCACAACGACTAGACGGCCACCGACCGCCGACTGCCCGACCATCCGACCATCCGACCACTCGACCAAGCGACCATCCGACCAAGCGACAAGGGGCAAGGGACAAGGGGCAGGGGCCAAGCGACCACCCGACCAAGCGACCACTCGACCAAGCGACCATCCGACCA
>WFUY01000369.1 GCA_015484715.1 Thermoflexales bacterium
CCGCGGGCCTGGCCCCCACCCTCTGGGTCGGGGAGTCGGGCGTGACGGCCTCGGGGTACTCCTCCTCCAGCCTCTTCAGCTCGCGCATTAGGGCGTCGTACTCGGAATCGCTGATCTCCGGGCTGTCGAGGACGTAGTAGAGGTAGTTATGGCGGTCTATTTCCCGCCTCAGCCACTCCAACCTCTCCATCACTTCCTTGGGAACGGCCATAGCTCCTGCACCGTAACGTTATATCCGGGCTGTCCATAGAGAGGCATCACCGCCTGCGCCTGCCTCTCCGCTTCACCGGCTTCTCTTCCACTATGGCGAAATTGATGTGGCGCCTGGCGATGTTCACGTCCTTGACCACCACCTTCACCTCCTGGCCCACCTGGAAGACACGGCCCGTCCTCTTTCCCACCAGCCGGTGGTTGACCTGGTCCAGGTCGTAGTAGTCGTCGGCTATGTCCACCAGCCTTACCGCCCCGTCTATGAATATCTCCTTGAGCTCCACGAAGAAGCCGAAGCTGGTGACAGAGGATATCACGCCCTCGAACACCTCTCCCACCTTGTCGGCCATGAAGCGCACCTTGAAACGCTCGAACACCTCGCGTTCCGCCTCCATAGCCACCCTCTCCCTGCTGGAACAGTGGCTGCCCAGCTCCTTCAGGGCATCATATTGATAAACTGGCCTCTTCCTCACCCTTGCGAGGTTGCCCTTGAGTATCCGGTGAACCACCAGGTCCGGATAACGCCTGATAGGGGAGGTGAAGTGGAGGTAGAAGGGGGAGGCGAGGCCGAAGTGGCCGATGTTGTCGGGCGAATAGACCGCCTGCTTCATGGACCTGAGGAGCACGGTATTCACCACGTATTCGTGGGGCCGGCCCTGCACCATGTCCAGGACGTGCTGGAACCAGCGCGCCTCCATCTTTTTGGGAGGCCTGAGATCCAGCCCTAACGTGCGCGCGAACTTGACGAAGTCCTCGATCTTGTCTGCGTCAGGCAGATCGTGGACCCGGTATAGGGTGGGAATCTCGCGGCCGGCGAGGAAACGGGCCACTGCCTCGTTGGCCGCGATCATGAACTCTTCTATGACCTGATGCGCTATGTTCCTCTCCCGCCTGACGATCTCCTCTAACTCGCCGGTCATGCCGAGCACCACCTGGGGCTCGGGGAGATCGAAGTCGATGCTGCCGCGGTCCAGGCGCCGCTGGTGCAGGAGTTCGGCGAGCTCCCGCATCCACTCCAGCATGGGGACCAGCTTCCAGTCCCTCTCCATGAGCTCAGGGTCCCGGTCCTCCAGGATCTTCTTCACCTCGGTGTAGGTGAAGCGCCTGTGGCTCCGCATCACGCCCTTGAAAAAGGAGCTCCTCACCACCTCTCCCCTGCGGTTGAAGGTAATCCTTGCACACATGCAGAGCCTGTCCTCGTCCGGGACCAGGCTGCACAGGTGGTTGGAGAGCGCCTCGGGCAGCATTGGAATCACGGCGTTGGGGAAATAGGTGCTGGTTCCCCTCTCGTATGCATCCCGGTCTATGGGGCCGCCGGGCTTGACATAGTGGCTCACGTCGGCGATGGCCACGGTGAGGACGTAGCCGCTCCTGGTCTTCTTCACATGAACGGCGTCGTCGAAGTCCCTGGCGGTCTCGCCGTCTATGGTGACCAGCGCAAGGGAGCGTATGTCCTTGCGCCCCTTGAAGTCCTCCCTCACCACCCGGTCCGGCAGGGAAGCAGCGGCCTCAAGGCACTCATTGGAGAAGCGGTGGGGCAACTCGTATTTCTCCACCACGATCCTGGTCTGGACGGCCATGTCGTTGGGGTCGCCCACCACCTCCACGATCTTTCCCTCGGCGCTGTGGCCGCGGTGGGAGAAGTGATCTATCTCGGCCACCACCACCTCGCCGCTCTTGGCCCCCTTGGCGTGGCCTTTCGGGATCACCACCTCGAACAGGAGCCGGTCGTCCTCGGGCACCACCACCGAGACCCGCTTGCCCTTGAAGAATGTGCCCACGATCCGCTTCAGGTCCCTCTGGAGTATGCGGACCACCGAGCCCTCCGGCCCCTTCTTCCTGTGCTTCTCTATCCGCACGATGACCTTGTCGCCGTGTATCGCTCCTTTCAGGCCCGGCCTGGGCACGAAGACGTCAGGCTCTCCAGGTTTCTCCGGCACCACGAATCCGAATCCGTCGGGGTGCACGGTGAGCTTGCCGGTTACCAGCTCCATGTACTCAAGGAGTCCGTAACGGTTCCCCTTGAGATGGACCACTATGCCCTTCCTGGCCAGCTCCTGGACAGTAGGCTTTATCATGTGCTTTTCGTCGGGCGAGAAGTGGGCGAAATGCCTTATCTCGCGCATGTAGAGCGGCCTGGCCGCATTGCGTAGGGCCTCTATTATCCTCTCCTCCAGGGGACGCCCGCTGCGGCCCTTGGTCCGTTTCCTCTTTCTGCTCATATCTCTCCTGCCTTTTTTGCCGCCACTACCGCGACGGTCCGTTTTTCTGCTATCATTTGAAGATGAAATCCCTGCACAACCTGCCGGTGGAAGAACTCTTCGAGGTGCTGAAGACCCGCCCATCCGGGCTCTCCGATACGGAGGCCAGGGAGAGGCTGGAACAGTGGGGCCGGAATGCCTTGGACCAGGGCCGCGCACGGTCGCTCCTGGCCATGTTCATCGACCAGTACAGGGATGCTATGATCCTCCTCCTGCTGGCCGCCGGCGGCATATCTGCTTTCCTCGGGGAGTGGCGGGATACGGCTGTCATATTCGTCATTCTCATATTAAACGGAATCATTGGTTTTATCCAGGAGTTCAAAGCGGAAAAGGCGCTGCAGGCCCTCAAAAAGATGGCCGCTCCCTGGGCCAGGGCGGTAAGGAACGGGGGCGTGGTGCAGGTGCCCGCCGAACTCCTGGTGCCGGGTGACGTGATCCTCGTGGAGGCAGGAGACATCGTTCCGGCAGACGCCAGGCTCCTGGAGGCCGCCTCGCTGAAGGTGGATGAATCGGTCCTGACCGGCGAATCCGTGGCAGTGGCCAAGGACCCTGAATGGCGGGGTGATGAGGAGGCCCCGGTGCACGACCGGCGCAACTCCATCTTCAAGGCCACGGTCATCACCTACGGTTCGGCGAAGTGTCTCGTTACTGCCACCGGCATGTCCACGGAAGTGGGAAAGATAGCCGGCCTGCTCCAGGAGGTGGAAGACGAGGCCACTCCGCTCCAGAAACGGCTGCAGCGCATGAGCAAGAAGCTCGCCCTGGCTGCGGTGGGCATATGCGGAGTGGTGTTCGGGGCAGGGGTCTTGCGCGGCGAGCCGGTCATGCTCATGCTCCTCACCTCGGTGAGCCTCGCCGTGGCCGCCGTGCCAGAGGCACTGCCGGCGGTCATCACCATCTCCCTGGCCCTGGGGGCCAAGAGGATGGCCGCGGTTAACGTGCTGATACGGAATCTCCCGGCAGTGGAGACCCTGGGCTCTGTAACCTACATCTGCACGGACAAGACCGGCACCCTAACCCAAAACCGCATGATGGTGGAGCGGCTACTGAACAGAGAGTACAGCGAGGCCGGCCCTGGGCAGGACCGGCTCCTGTACCTGGCCCTCGCTCTCTCCAACGACGTGGAGATGGGCAGGGAAGGGGTGGTGGGCGACCCCACCGAGACCGCCCTCGTGGACGCGGCAGCGGCCGCCGGCCTCGATAGGGCGGAGCTCTCCGCACGGTATCCCCGCGCGGCCTCCCTGCCCTTCAGCTCGGAGCGGCAGAGGATGACCACCGTCCATGCCCGGCCGGAGGGAGGATATCTGGTATTCTGCAAGGGAAGCCCTGAGGCGGTCGCCGGGCTGCTCCCTGAGCAGGAGCGGGACGGGCTCCTCGATACGGCACTGGAGTTGGCCTCCGACGGGCTGCGCACCCTCGCCTTTGCATACAAGGAGACCGCCGACCTGGAACCAGGAGACGGTCTGGAGAGCGGGCTCCATCTGCTCGGCCTGGCAGGTCTGATGGATCCACCAAGGCCCGAGGCAAGGGACGCGGTGGAGAGGTGCAGCAGCGCTGGGATAAGGGTGGTCATGATAACCGGCGACCACCCCGCCACCGCTGCGGCAGTGGCCAGGAAGGTGGCGATAACCGGCACGCCGGAGAACGGGGTCGCCACCGGCACGGAGCTGAAGAGATGGAGCGTGGACGAACTCTCGCGCAAGGTCGGAGAGATACGGGTCTTCGCCAGGGTGGCGCCTGAGCAGAAGATCAAGATCGTCCAGGCCCTCAAGCTCAACGGCGAGGCAGTGGCCATGACCGGCGACGGTGTCAACGATGCCCCGGCGCTGAAGCAGGCGGACATCGGCGTGGCTATGGGGGTTACCGGAACCGACGTGGCCAAGCAGAGCGCCGACATCATCCTGTTGGACGACAACTTCTCCAGCATCGTCGAGGGCGTGAGGGAAGGGCGGAGGATAATGGACAACATCCTCAAATTCTTCAAGTACACCCTGACCAGCAACGCCGGCGAGATCTGGACCATCTTCCTTGCGCCATTCCTGGGCCTTCCGGTCCCCCTCCTTCCCATCCACATCCTCTGGATAAATCTCGTGACCGACGGGCTTCCGGGCCTGGCACTCAGCTTCGAGGAGCCGGAACAGGACGTGATGGAACGGCCGCCACGCCCCCCTGAAGAGGACCTCTTCGCCAGGGGCATATGGCAGCACATCCTGGTGGTGGGACTGGTCATGGGCGCCGTCTGCCTGGGGGTTCAGGCCTGGGCCATAGAGTCCGGGGAGAAATGGCAGTCAATGGTGTTCACGACCCTTTCGGTCTCCCAATTCTTTCACGCCCTGGCCATCCGCTCCTTCAAGGCCCCCCTCCTATCCAGGCGAAGCCTCACCAATCCCGTGCTCCTGACGGTGATAGCCGGAAGCCTCGCCGTCCAGGTGGGGCTACTATACGTGGGCCCGCTAAGGGAGATCTTCCATCTAGATCCCCTGAACCTCCATGAGCTCTCTATCGCCTTCGGCGCCTCCCTGGTGATCCCAACCCTGGTGGAGGCGGAAAAGTGGGCGCGCAGGCGCAGGCTTCTCAAGGCTTAAGGGAGAAACTTCTCGTTGAGGAACTGGCACTCCTTTGGAGTGAGGTCGAAACGCTGCTCCGCCTCGAGCACGATCTCGCGCCTGCTCCGCTCAGGATGCTCCTTGCACATCTCGCTGATCCATCTGACCGCCTTCCTCAGCCTTTCGCCCTGAGGCTGCAACCCCTCTTCACCCATTGATTTCCTCCTTGCGTGGTCGTCGGCTCCATACCTGATTAACGCGGATAAGGAGGCCATGCAAGGGCAGGCGCTATCTCCAGGGGGCCAGGGCCATGAACCAGGCGGTGGCGACTGAGGCCGCGGCAATGGCCCCAGGCCACCAGGACCTTCTGAGCCGCGGGAAACGGGCTGCCGCCGCCACAGCGGCAGCGCCCACCG
Source organism: Thermoflexales bacterium (assembly GCA_015484715.1). Classification (GTDB taxonomy): domain Bacteria; phylum Chloroflexota; class Anaerolineae; order S140-20; family S140-20; genus S140-20. Next base: position 5,434 of record WFUY01000369.1, read on the forward strand.
GCAGCCCGCAGAGGAAGCCCGCGACATGGCCCAGGTAATCGACACCAGGCCTGTCGCCCAGCCCGATCATGCTGAAGACGGCGGCGCCTGCGGCCAGCCCGCGGGGAACCCTGCCCCAGCGGCCGCTCCGCAGGGCATCGTGCATGTCCAGGGAGGCCATGATCCCTGCCTCTGCCATTACCGCGGTCGAGGCTCCTACAGCGCTGTTGACCCCGGACGAGAGCCATGCAGCGCACAGATTTCCGGCGGCCCCGGCCAGCAGCAGGAGCAGCCACGGCAGGCCGCTGCCCAGCCGCCCGTACAGCGGCAGGAAGCAGACGAACCCGAACAACATGTTTCCCAGTAGGTGCGCCGGGTCGGCGTGGAGGGTGAGGGCCGTGACCGACCTGTACCACTC
>WFUY01000370.1 GCA_015484715.1 Thermoflexales bacterium
CTCTACACCCTCATCTGGCGGCGCTTCGTGGCCAGCCAGATGGCGCCGGCCATCTTCGACACCATCTCGGCCGAGATCCCCGCCATCCCCCGGGGCTACCTGGTCAACGGCGAGGTCCCTGAGGAGCAGATCAAGCATCCCGTCTACCTCTTCCGGGCCAGCGGCTCTCGCGTGCGCTTCCCCGGCTTCCTGGTCGTCTACAAGCGGGGAGAGGATGAGGAAGAGGCACCGGAGGATGAGGGGAACTACCTACCGCCGCTGATGGAGGGCGAGGTATTGGACCTGCTCCGGCTGCTGCCGGAACAGCACTTCACCCAGCCGCCACCCCGCTACACCGAGGCCAGCCTGATCAAGGCCCTGGAGTCCTACGGGATTGGCCGGCCCAGCACCTACGCCCCCATCGTCAGCACCATTCAGAAGCGGGGTTACGTGCGCAAGGAAGGCCGGCAGCTCATCCCCACCGAGACCGGCTTCATCGTCAACGACCTGCTGGTGGAGCACTTCCCGGAGATCATCAACTTGGACTTCACGGCCAAGATGGAGGCCGACCTGGACCGGATCGCCTCAGGCGAGGTGGATTGGGTGAGCGTGGTGCGGGACTTCTACGACCCCTTCGCCCAGGCCGTGGCCCGGGCCGAAGAGCAGATGCCGGAGGTGCGGATGGACAACCAGCCCATCGGGCGGGACTGTCCCGAGTGTGGCGCTCCTCTGGTCATCAAGTGGGGCCGTTACGGGAAGTTCATCGGTTGCAGCCGCTACCCGGAGTGTCGCCACACCGAGCCTTGGCTGGAGAAGATCGGCGTCACCTGCCCGGAGTGCGGAGGCGACCTGGTGGAGAAGCGGACCCGGCGGGGGCGCATCGGGTACGGTTGTTCCAACTACCCCACCTGCAACTTCTGGGTCTGGAAGAAGCCCCTGCCCCAGCCCTGCCCCAACTGCGGCGGACTGCTGACCGAGGACCGTAAGGACTCGGCCAAGTGCACAGTCTGCGGCAGCCAATTCTCGCTGGAGGCGCTGGCGGAGCCTGTCGAGGCCCTTCCCGTGGAAGAGGGGTAGCGCGGCTTGCAGGGCTTTTCGAACCCTCTCGCAGGTTCTCCCCACGGCCTAAAGCGCGTTGTAGGCCGCCGCCGGTAAGCCGTTGCCATCGCCGGGCACCTTGTGACCTGCGGGAGGGTGGTGCATAGCTCGTAGGCTGCTTGCTATCTCTCCGGGCTTGTGATACAATAGGATACCGTTTGCTGGATCCCTGGCGGCAACAGAGGCTCCTGCTGCATCCGTTCGCCATACAGAAAAGCGAGGTGCGCCGTGGTAGGCCTGATCATCGAACTGATTGGACGGAAGACGCTTATAGGCTTCGGGGTAGGTCTCCTGGTGGGCCTGCTCCTGGGCTGGATCTTCTTGGGATGGCTCGTCTTTCCGGTGAAGTGGACCAACGCTGCGCCGGTGGACCTGCACCCCGGCTATCGGGAGCTTTACCTAGACCTGGTCGCCCGCGCCTACGCTGCCGATCGGAACCTGGATGTACAGCGTCTCTTGGGTGAGCGATGGAGCACCGCCCAGCTGCAAGAGACCCTCCAGACGATGGTGAACAAGGCCGGTCCGGCCGAGGTGAAGCGGCTGCAGGACTTGGCCCAGGCCTTGAACCTGCAGGTCTCCCCCACCGGGGCTGTTCAACCTCCGCCTCCCAAGAAAGGAGGAGTCTCGCCTTTGCTCCAGATCTGTTTGCTGAGCCTGTTGTTCATCCTGGTGGTAGGGGGAGGGGGCTACCTATTCCTCCTGCGCCGCGGGAGGGCGAGACCGGCGGGGGCTCAGCCTTCCATCTCCGCCACGGTGCAACCCACGGCGTGGGCCGGGGAGGCGGAGAAGCCGATGGCCCAGTTCGTGGCGACCTACACGCTGGGGGACGACTATTTCGATCCCTCCTTCAGCATCGAGACGGAGACGGGGGAGTTCCTGGGCGAGTGTGGCATCGGCATCTCCGAGGCCATCGGGGTCGGCGACCCCAAGAAGGTCACCGCTTTCGAGGTCTGGCTCTTCGACAAGAACGACATCCGCACCGTGACCAAAGTGCTGATGAGCGATCACGCCTACAACGACGAAGGGCTGCGGACCAAGCTGGCCCCCAAGGGGGAGCCGGTTCTCGCCCAGCCTGGCCAGACCATTGACCTGGAGACGGCGACGCTGCGGGTCCGGGCCCGGGTGCTGGAGATGCAGTACGGGACCGGGAATTTGCCTTCCAACAGCTTCTTCGAGCGGCTGGTGGTGGAGTTGGCTGCCTGGCAGAAGGAAGGCGAGGCGGCGGCATAGCACTCCATCAAGCCGACTTTGACAAGAGTGTGACTAAAAGGGTTGGGGTAGGGGCGACCGCAGGTCGCCCCTACACTCCTTAACAAATTTTGGCTTCGCAGTCACCGCCGCTGCCGCTGAGCCCTACGTTAGCGCGGACGCTGCATGCCCGCGCCAACGGCACGTTAGCGTTCCGGGAGGTGGTCTCTATGGGTATCCTGGCCAAGACCCCTCAAGAGATCGAGCGTGCATTGGCGAGAGGGGATCTTCTTATCCGGGAGGTCCTCGCCCGTGGCAAGGCGCTATACGAACTATAGCTCACACCCTTCGGTAGGGATCGAAGAGCTTGGCGTACTCGTCCAGCGCGTAGCGGTCGGTCATACCTGCGATGTAGTCACAGACCACCCGGTGGAGTTCCGTGTCGGCCAGCCGGCGCCGGGTGGAGTCGGGGAGTTGGGCCGGTTCGCTGACGTAAGCGTGGAAGAGTTCGCTGATGATCCGCTCCGCCTTCGTCTGCATCCGCACCACCCGGTAGTGGCGGTACATCCGGTTGAACAGGAAGTCCTTGAGCTCCCGGTTGCGGGCCTCCACCTCCGGCGAGAAGGCGACGACGTTCTCAGGCAGCGCCTGGAGCGAGGCCACCGAATCCACGCCGGCCGCCGCAATCCGCTGCGCCGTCTCGGCCACCACATCGGTCACCAGCAGGCCGATGAGCCGGCGGATGATCCGGTGGCGGAGCAACTCGCTGAAGTGGCGTCCGTCCCAGCCGATGCTTTCCTTGAGGGCTTCCCACCAGAGCAGCCCGTCCAGTTCCTGGTGGGAGAAGAGACCCGCCCGCAGCCCGTCATCCAGATCGTGGGCGTTGTAGGCGATCTCGTCCGCCGCGTTGGCGATCTGAGCCTCCAGCGTCCCCCGCTTCTCCGGCTCAAACCCCTCGGCGGAACTGACGTCGTACTCCGTCTCGTGCTTCACGATCCCCTCGCGTACTTCCCAGCTCAGGTTGAGGCCGGGAAAGTCGGGGTAGCGGCGTTCCAGCTTGTCCACGATACGCAGCGCCTGTCTGTTGTGGTCGAATCCGCCGTAGTCGGCCATCAACCGGGCCAGCGCAGTCTCGCCCGAGTGGCCGAAGGGGGGGTGTCCCAGGTCGTGGACCAGGCAGATCGCCTCGGTCAGGTCCTCGTTGGCCCCCAGAGCCCGGGCGATGGTGCGCCCGATCTGGGCCACCTCCAGCGTGTGGGTCAGCCGGGTGCGGTAGTAGTCCCCCTCGTAGTAGACGAAGACCTGGGTCTTGTACTCCAGCCGGCGGAAGGCCGTGGTGTGGAGGATCCGATCCCGATCCCGCTGGAAAACGGTGCGGTAGGGGTGCTCCTCCTCCGGGTAGACGCGGCCCCGCGAGTCACGGCTCTTGAACCCATAGGGGGCCAGCACCTGCGCCTCGATAGCTTCCATTTCCTCTCGTGTGCGGAACATCGCCCCGTTCCCTCCCTCCTGTCTGACGGGTGATCACGGCCCTCTGAGTCTATCATCAAAGGAAGAGAAGGTCAAGGGAAACAAGCCTCCGCCGGGCGGTTCAGCCTCCCCACCCCCGAGATATGGGGAACATCGGGGTTTCTTCCGGTGATTACCCATATCTTTGGAGATAGGGAGACCAGCCGTCCACGAATGGGGCACGAATACACGAATTAAGGACCGCCTCATTCGTGCATTTGTGAGAAATTCGTGGACGGCCTGCTACGGACCACTCTCTCGCTCACTTGTGGGTAATCACCGCAGTTTCTTTCCTTGCACGTTTGGGCCGACCGTGCTATAATACGATTCGGGTATAGAAGTGCACGAGGAAAAGTGGGCATCCCCCACTTTTCTTTTATGAACGGCGGTTGTCACGTCTCTATCATCGCCAGAAGGGTGGAAGTGTGCGATGAAAAGCGAGTTTATGTTGGCCTTCAACCAAATCTGCGCTGAACGAGGTCTGCCCCGCGAGGTGGTGCTGGATGCTCTGAAGACCGCGCTGGTCTCCGCCTATCGTCGCAACGTGGGTGCCAGCGCTGCTCAGAACGTGATCGCTGAGATTGACGAGAAGTCGGGCAAGGCAACCATCTACGTCGAGAAGAAGGTCGTCGCTGAGGTCCAGGATGGACGGGACGAGATCAGCTTGGAAGAGGCCCGACGCATTGATCCTGAAGCGGAGATCGGCTCAACGGTGATGGTGGAGAGCACCCCTCGGGACTTCGGGCGCATTGCCGCCCAAACCGCCAAGCAGGTCATCCTGCAGCGGATCCGAGAGGCGGAGCGCGAAGCCCTCTTCGAGGATTTCTCCGAGCGTGAGGGCGAGCTCATCAACGGGACGGTCCAGAGCATCACGCCGACCCACGTGAGCCTGAACCTGGGGCGGACGGAAGCGATCCTGCCGCGCAGCCAGCAGGTGCCGGGGGAGCGGTACACCATCCACCAGCGGGTGCGGGCCTACGTCCTGGAGGTCCGGCGCACCAGCCGCGGCCCCCAGATCATCGTCTCCCGCAGCCACAAGAACATGCTGCGCCGGCTGTTGGAGCTGGAGGTGCCGGAGATCTACAACGGCACCGTGGAGATCAAGGCCATCGCCCGGGAGGCCGGCGCTCGCTCCAAGGTCGCCGTGGCCGCTAACCAGCCCGGCGTGGACCCGGTGGGCTCCTGCGTGGGCATGCGGGGCATCCGCATTCAGTCCATCGTCAACGAGCTGGGAGGCGAGAAGATTGACGTCATCGAGTGGCACCCCGAGACGGCCGTCTTCATCGCCAACGCCCTGAGCCCGGCCCGCGTGCTCACCGTCTTCCTGGAGGAAGGGCGAACCGCCTCCGTCATCGTGCCGGACGACCAACTCTCCCTGGCCATCGGGCGGGAGGGGCAGAACGCTCGGCTGGCGGCGAAGTTGACCGGCTGGCGCATTGACATCAAGAGCGTGACCGAGGTCCTGGCCGAGGCCCTGGCCCTCCTGGAGAGGACGGACCCCCGCGAGGTGCTGGGGGACGCGGCCGACTACCTGCCCACCGCCCAAGCCATCCTGGCCCGTCACCAGGAGGCCAAGGTTCCTTACGCCCCGGAAGAACTCCGACTGTTGCGGGAGATCATCGAAGCGGTCCACGAATACCGGACCCGCTTGCAGGAAGCGGGCAAGGAACTGCCCCCCGTTGAGGAGAAGGAAGAAGAGGTCGAACCCGCCGAGGCCGAGGCCCGCGAGGCGGAGCGGAAACGGGAGGCGGCCCGCGAGGAAGCACTGGCCCGTATCCCGGAGATCGCCTACCAGCTTCCCCTCAGCGTCCTGGAGCTCCCCACCCGCGTCCAGAGCCACCTGGAGAAGGCGGGGATCGAGAATGTGGGCCAGATCTACGAGCGGCTGGTAGAGGGCGACGAGGGGCTGCTGCGCATCAACGGTATCGGGGCCAAGGGGCTGGCCGAGATCAAGGACCGCCTGGAGGTCCTGGGGGCCATGCCCACGGAAGAGCCTGCCGCCGCCGAAGCGGAAGCGGCCTCTGAGCCTGAGTAAAGGAGTCCGCGGAGGGAAGGGCGGAGAGGCAAGGGTCCAACAGCCCTGTCGGGAAGGAGGTCTTGTGGCCAAGAAGAAGCGTCCCGGCCGGCGAAAGCACATCCCCCAGCGCACCTGTGTGGGCTGTCGGACGGTGCAGCCCAAGCGCCAGATGGTGCGCATCGTCCGCTCGCCTGAGGGCGTTCGGGTGGATGAGACCGGTAAGGCAGCAGGGCGAGGGGCCTACCTCTGCCGGCGACGCTCCTGCTGGGAGACGGCGTTGAAACGGCGGGCCCTGGACCACGCCCTGCGGACCACCTTGACCGATGCCGAGCGCAAGATGTTGCGAGCCTACGCCCAGGAACTCCCCCAGGAACTTCCCGGTGAGGAGGAAGAGGAACACTCAACCCGCAGCGCGGAGCAGGTGGAACAGGAAGCGTGAAAGGCGAGGCGCGACGCGCCCACTTTTTCCCCATGGTTTTTCGGGTGCTACGTTAGGAGGTGCCGATGGGAACGGATGAGGCCGTACTTGAGCAAAAACAAAAGGTGGTGGAACTCCCCAACATCATCACGGTGCGGGAGCTGGCCACCCTGATCGGCGTCAGTCCCATTGACGTCATCAAAGAGCTGATGAGCAATGGGATCATGGCCAGCATCAACCAGCAGATTGATTACGAGACGGCCGCCATCGTCGTCGCCGAGTTCGGTTACGAACCCGTCTCCCTGGCAGAGCTGGCCGCCAAGGCCAAGGCGGAGGAGGAGGCTGCCCCCGGCCCGCTGTGGGAGCGCTTCTACGCCCAGGAGGACCCGGCCAAGCTGCGCCCTCGACCGCCGGTGGTCACGATGCTGGGCCACGTGGACCACGGGAAAACCTCGCTGCTGGACGCCATCCGGGGCACCAACGTCTTCGCCAGCGAGGCCGGAGGGATCACCCAGCACATGGGGGCCTACCAGGTCAAACACAAAGATCGTCTGATCACCTTCCTGGACACCCCAGGCCACGAAGCCTTCACCGCCATGCGGGCCCGGGGGGCCCAGGGGGCCGACATCGCCATCCTGGTCGTCGCTGCCGACGACGGGGTGATGCCTCAGACCAAGGAAGCGCTGGCCCACGCCCGGGCGGCGCGGGTCCCCGTGATCGTGGCGTTGAACAAGATTGACCTGCCCAGCGCCAACCCGGAGCGGGTGAAGCAGGAATTGGCCGACCTGGGCCTGGTCCCCGACGAGTGGGGGGGCGATACGCTGATCATCCAGACCTCGGCCAAGGAGAAGGTGGGGCTGGAGGACCTGCTGGAGGCGATCCTCCTGGTGGCCGACTCGATGGAGACCATCGTCGCCAACCCCGACCGCCCGGCCCAGGGCACCGTGATCGAAGGGGGGCTGGAGAGGAGCCGGGGGGTCGTCGCCACGCTCCTGGTGCAAAACGGCACGCTACGGGTGGGCGACGTCGTCCTGGCCGGGACCGCTTACGGCAGGGTGCGGGCGATGTTCGACTTTCGAGGCAAGCGCATCAAAGCCGCCCCGCCCTCCACACCGGTCTCGATCCTGGGGCTCTCCGAGGTCCCCGTTGCCGGGACCATCTTCGAGGTCGTCGCCAACGAGAAACTCGCCCGGGCGATGGCGGAGGAGCGCAAAGAGGCCGAGACTCGGGTGGAAACCCGGCCCGCCCTGAGCCTAGAGGATATTTACGCCCAGTTCCGCGCCGGCGAGGTCAAGCGGCTGAACCTCATCGTCAAGGCCGACGTTCAGGGAACTCTGGAGCCCATCATCAACTCCCTGCGCAAGCTGGAGAGCGAGGAGTTGAAGCTGGAGATCATC
>WFUY01000371.1 GCA_015484715.1 Thermoflexales bacterium
GATGTGTATAAGAGACAGGGAGAGGGAGTGGATACACCCACCTCCGGTTGATCGGCGGCATCGTGCAGGGCCGGCGTGATGGTTGCCGGAGGGGAGAGCGTACCCTCCCGTCGGGGTGAAGACTTCGCTACTCGGGGTTCCTTCCGAACAGGGGGTACAGCAGGCGAAGCACACCCCGCAAGAAGGAGGCAAAGAAGGACTCCCCACCGGACTCCCCGTTGGATGGAACTTTCCTCACCCACAGCCTCACCTCCTTTCAGACTCTCCTAGGACAATCCTCGCGATCTTACTTCTCGTCAGACCAGGGTTCACCGGTACTTCGATCCTGGGAGTTCTCGGTAAGTTTATTCAAACTCTGGGGAGGGGGAAGAAAAGATAGTCTTCGTAGTAGGGCCTTGGATGAGTGGGGATAACACGCAGAGGGGCCAGATGTGGGGGGAACGCGGGAGCTATCCCCCAGGTGTGGCCGTTCTCGGGGTCTTTGGGAGAACACGCTCCGTGGAAGAGGTGTGGATAACGTCGCTGCAGGAGAGGGCCGGTGATCGAGGCTTTCAAGGGGCCCGGGGAGGCTATCCAGATGTGCGGGTCTGGACGTGGGAAGCCCCCAAATCTGGGACTGAGGAGCGAGGGAAAAAAGAACGAGAGGGGGAGTTATCCCCACTCTCCGACGGTTATCCACAGATATGGGGCAGTTATCCACATCCCCTGGCGAGGGATTAGCGGGGAACGCCGTTGCCATAGAGCCGCTCGCGGATGTGCAGGATCTCCCGGCGCAGGCGGTCATCCTGCTCAATCTTCTCCCGGATCTTCTCGTAGGCGTAGTGGACGGTGGAGTGGTCACGACCCCCCAGGGCTGCGCCGATCTGAGGGTAGGAGGCATGGGCTTCCTGGCGGGCCAGGTACATCGCAATCTGGCGGGGCAGGGCGACTTCCTTGCGCCGGCTTTTCCCCCGCAGCGCCTCCGGGGAGAGGCCATAGAAGGCAGCCACGGCGTTGATCACCTCCTCGGTCGTCAGACGGGGGGTGTCGGGCAGCAGGTCACTCAGGGCAGTCGCCACCAGCTCCGGGGTCAGCGGCTGGTGCATCAAACGGGCATAGGCAACGACCCGGTTGAGTGCGCCTTCCAGCTCCCGGATGTTGCTCTGAATCTGCCGGGCGATGTAGTCTAACACCTCGTTGGGGATGGGGATGGGCTGCTGGTGGGCCTTGAAGCGCAGGATGGCGATCCGGGTCTCCAGGTCGGGAGGCTGGATGTCGGCGATGAGGCCCCATTCGAAGCGGGAGCGAAGCCGTTCCTCCAGCGTGATCATTGCCTTGGGCGGTCGGTCGCTGGAGATCACGATCTGCTTGTTGGACCCGTGGAGGGTGTTGAAGGTGTGGAAGAACTCCTCCTGGGTGCTCTCCTTGCCCGCGATGAACTGGATGTCGTCTATCAGCAGCACGTCCATCGTGCGATACTTGTCTCGGAAGTCGTCGGTGGTGTGGGAGCGGATCGCCTCGATGAGGTCGTTGGTGAACTGTTCGGAGGAGACGTAGAGGACGGTCAGCCCCTGACGACGGCAGGCGTGGCCGATGGCGTGCAGGAGGTGGGTCTTGCCCAAGCCGACGCCACCGTAGATGAAGAGGGGGTTGTAGGCCGTCGCCGGCTTCTCGGCCACGGCGATCGAGGCTGCGTGAGCTAGCCGGTTGCTGGGGCCGACGACGAAGGTGTCGAAGGTGTACCGGCTGTTGAGGGCGGAGGTATCGGAGGAAGCGGGCCAGACCGCGTCCTCTTCCTCAGCCGGGGAGATGCCCTCCAGCAAAGGAGGTGGGGGATTCTGGCTCTTCTCGCCCCCCCAAACCACGAAGCGGACCTCGACCTGGTGGCCCACCAGACCGACCAGCGTGCGCTTGATCAGCGTCACCAAGCGGTTCTCCAGCCACTCCTTGATGTAGCCGGAGCGCACGCCGATGATGAAGGTGCCATCCTCGTAGGCCAGCACCGAGGTGGGTTTCAGCCAGGTGTCGAAGGTCCCCTGAGTCATCTGAAGCTGCAGTTCACCCAACGCCGCCCGCCAGATCTGCTGTGGGTTCATCCTACGCCTCCGCAAGGGTTCCCAGAGTGTTGACAACAATACGATGCCAGGGCCTGGGCAGACCAGGAGCTGGCCCCACAAGTGTTACGACCTGACACTTCTGGTGAGAAGAATTCCCTGTGTTCGGACCGGTTGTAGGTGACCGGGAGGAACAGGCCGGTTGGATATGGCCCTGTCTGGGGGGGAGGGGGAAACAGGGCCGCAGGACCAGGTGCTATGGGCTCTCGCCTCAATCGGGGAGAGAGGGCTGATCGAAGCGGGGCGCCGGCCTTACGGTCGCGTTTTATTCTACCAGGGGTAAGCCCGGCTGACAATGGAAATGTGTGCTCCTGCCTTAAAAGTGGGAGCGGTTTTAAGGAATCTTATGTCAGCCCGCGATCCTCCATCGCTGCCCGCCGTCCACCACCAGCATCTCGCCGGTCACGTAGTCGGCCTGGGCCAGGTAGAGGACGGCCTGGGCGACATCCTCGGGGTTGCCCCAGCGCTGGAGGAGCGTTGCCTGGGCCACCTCCTGGGCTCGCTGGGGGCTCATCTCCGGCGGGGGCAGGATGGGCCCCGGGACGACGGCGTTGACCCGGATGGTGGGGGCCAGCTCGGCGGCCAGCCCCCGGGTCAGGGCCAGGAGACCCGCCTTGGCCACCCCGTGGGCCAAGTAGCCGGGCCAGGGGAGGAGGGCGAAGAGATCGCTGATGTTGACGATGACGCCCCCACCAGCAGCCCGCATCCCGGGGACCACGGCGCGGGCGACGAGGAAGGGGCCGGTCAGGTTGACGGCCATCACAGCCTCCCAGAGGGCCGGCGTCGTCTCCTCGAAGGAAGCCCGTTGGAAGGAGGCGGCGCTGTTGACCAGAATGGTGATGGGACCCAGCGTCTCGGTAGCGGTCCTGACCATTGTGGCGACCTGATCGGCCTGGGAGACGTCGGCGGGGGCGAGACAGGCCCGGACGCCCAGGGCCTCGACCTCCGCCGCCGTCTGGCGGGCCTCTTCGGTGATCCGGCGGCTGTTGACGGCGACGTGAGCGCCGGCCCGGGCCAAGGCCAGGACGATGGCTTTGCCCACCCGGCGTGCTCCACCGGTGACCAGGGCGACCTTACCTGTCAGCGTTGTCATCGGGACCTCCTGAGGAC
>WFUY01000372.1 GCA_015484715.1 Thermoflexales bacterium
AGCCCCAGGGCAGGAGCCGCCATCCAAAGGTGAGAGCGCCCCGCTGGCCGCGGGATGCAGTGCACAGCCACAGTCCAGAAAAGAGGTGTTGGCCGGCAACCGATCGGTCACCCGCACGCTCTGGGCGGGCTCCCCCGTGTTGGTGACCCGGATGGTGTAGTAAAGCTGTTCTCCGGGATACACTCTCTGGGGCAAGACGCTCTTGGAGAGCAGCAACACCGGACGGGTGACCGTGACAACGACGGGAGCGCCTGCCGTCCAGCGGGCCCAGGGTGCGCGGGCTCCGTAGTCGGCGTTCACCATCGTCTCCCCTGCGTAGTCGGTCGTCACCGTGACCACCAGCGTGAGCACCCGTTGCTCCCCCGTCCCCAGGGCCATCGGTCCCCAGGCCACCTCGTCACCCTGCAGGGCGCAAGGAGCGCCAGCGCAGCCCGCGAAGAGCGCCCCCACCGGCACCCGATCGGTCACCACCAGGCCAGCGGTGGCCTCACCGGCATTGCTGATCACCAACGTGTAGGTCAGCAGCGATCCCAGGGAAACGGAACCGGACAGGGCCTCCTTGGCAAGGGTGAGGAGAGGCGCGACAACCGACGTGGTCACCGGGGGGCCGGCCCGGAAGGGCAACCCCTCCACCCGGATCCCGTACCGTCCGTTCACTACGGTATCGCCGTGCGCCAGGTCTGGATTGACCGCCACCACCAGGGTGTAGACGGCCGTGGACGAGACCGCCAGCGAGTCAGGCCCCCAAGTGACCGTGCCGTCCACCTCACGGCAGGGTGCTCCGGCACAGGACAGGAAGGTAGTTCCCACCGGCACCTCATCGCTCACCACCAGCCCCGCCAGAGGAGCACCCTCGTTGGTGATCATCAGGGTGTAGGTCAACCACTCCCCCGGGTGAACCGGGTCAGGCCAGGCCCTCTTCTCCATGGCTACCCGGAGAACCCCCACGGTAGTCGTCACCGGCGCCCCACCGACGGCGACCTGCCCCGGAGCCTGGACCTCGTAGCCATCGTTGACGACCTGGTCTCCGTCGTGCAACGCCCCTGAAACGGTCACCTCCAAGGTCAGAGCCAACTCGTCCCCACCCTCCAGGAGCGGCACCGTCCAGGTGACCACCCCTCCCTGATAGCCGCAGCCTCCGCCACCGCTGCAGCGGGCGAAGGTGACCTCGGCTGGCAGGCGATCGCTGACCACCAGTCCCCAGGCCCGTCCACCCTCGTTGCCCACGGTGAGGTAATACGTAAGCCTCTCACCGGCCGGCACCGGGTCCGGTACATCCACCTTGCTGAGGGTCAACCGAGGGGCCCGCACCGTCGTGGTCACCGGGTTGCTCTCAAAAGTGTAGCGCAGACCATCGTAGGCCTCGGCCCGGTTGACGATCTGCCCATCCTCCGCCAGCACTTGAGTGACCCGAACGGTGTAGCTCAGCACCAGGGGGACACCGGGCAGAAGCGTGCCCGTCCAGGTCACCACACCACCCGCGTAGGCGCACCCGCCGTAGCTACAGACCGGACCACCCTGGTACCCGGTCAGGGGAGGCAGGCGATCGGTGATGATCGCACCGGGCAGGGTGAAAGAGGAAGAGGCCATCACCAGGAAGTAAGTCAGTTCGTCACCCGCCTCCGCCTCTCCATCGCTGACCATCTTGAGCAGGATGGGCGGGGTCACCTCATCGTAGCCGATGTCGGCCACCGGCACGCCATCGTGATCCCCATCCTGGGGGCGGACATCCCCCTCGAAGTCCTCCGAGAGCGCCGTCCCCCCTCCCGCATCCACCAGGGGCGAGTCGAGGCGCAGGTGGTAATCCCCAGCCGCCGGATCAACGAAGCGCGGGTCTGTGAAGAGGTTGGTCGCATCGAGGGTCAGCCCCCGGGCGTCCGTCCCATTGTCGAAGAAATCGTTGTAGACCGGCACGACCGTCGCCGGGGCCTCCAGACCCACCTGGTGGGAGACGAAGATGTTGGCCCGGATCGTGGGAGTGGCTCCGGCGCGGACCCGCAGGCCAAAGCCCGTGCCGGCCGTCCCGCCACCGTTTCCCGGAAGGCCCCCCGCCGAGG
>WFUY01000373.1 GCA_015484715.1 Thermoflexales bacterium
GCCAATGTGCGTGAGATGTTGCGGGCTGTCTTGCCTTTGAAGCAGTTGTCGCCGGAGGAGGCCACCCGCCTGGTAGTCAGGCACCTGGTCAACCGCTCTCGTTCAACGAGCAGCCGCTTGAGGGCCCGACATCGAAGCCGCGACCCAGCTTGAAATCTAACAATGTCAAGATAGGCATCGCCGTCAATGGGGAGGTCGCCCCCTTTGCCCCGGTAATGGACTTCGATCCCCCGGCGGACAACGTCTCGGTCCAGCCCTAGAACAAAGACGGTGCCCTCTACCTCCAGGAAGAGCTTGATCGCCTCCAGCACCTCCACTGCCCGCTCCGGCAAGCACCGGTCCAGGTCGTCTACAAAGACGACAAGGCGACCTTCCCTCCCCAACATCTCGCGGAGGACCCGCTGGAACGTGTTCTCAAACTGCTCCATAAAGGTCAACTGCTCCATCCGATGGGCTTGGATCGCCCGTCGAACCCCCTCTGCCAGGTCGGGGGTGAGGTTGAGGGCTTTCGCCACCGCCTGCGCGCCGAAAGAGGAGAGGAGCAGGAACCCCGGCAGTCTCGCCATCTCCTTCCCCAACCGGCCTAGGTCCAGCGCCCAGCGGGCAGCCTCCTCCCACTCCACCGCCCGGTAGACGCTCTCCTCCAACCGCTGGAGCCTTTCCACCTGTCTTCGCTGGGTCTCGTCGAGCTCCTCAAAAGGGATGCGGTCCTGCTCCTCCCACGGCTCCCCCTCCTCTTTTTTGCGGGGGTAGAGGGCGTCGAGCACCCGCAGGATGAAGGCCCGCCAGAGGGCCTCGTGCCGGTCGTACTTCCAGGCGGTGAACCAGACGGTGCGCAAGTGTGGACCGCGCTTCCGTTCCACATCCCGCCGGAGCATCTTCAGCAGGCTGGTCTTGCCCGTTCCCCACCGGCCGAAGACGCCAATTGTCAACGGCGTCTCCCCCTCGGTGATGATCTCCACCAGACCGGGGCGGAAGTCGGAGAAGCCCAACACGTCGTGGTCCGTCGGACGGTCCGTGCAGTACAGACGCTCCCTCATCGCATCCCCCCAGAGGTCGGAATGCTCCCATCGCTCCGCTCAAAATCCCCCTCTTGGTGCGGGCTTGTTGTGCTCATAGCGAAAAAGCCCTCATCTTTCGGGCTCTCCCCCCAACATCCAGACCGGCCTCGCCCGGCCCGCGCCCATTATAGCATGCCCGCCGTCATCGGGTCAAGAAAGCACCGCAACCGTTAGCCCCCTTCGACGCGCCAACCCCGCACCCCACCGTAGGGGCCACCGGAACGAGGACTCTCAGAGAAAACCGCTTGACGGAACCCCCTCTTCACCCTATAATCCCCCCACAGTGAGAAAAAGCACATACCCAGGCGGATCCGACCGGCCCCGGCCACCGCATCCGCCACTACTCCCACAGACCGGATAGAGGGACGATGACCCGACCGCTGACTTTCCAGGAAGTGATCCTTCGCCTGCAGGAGTTCTGGGCCGACCGAGGCTGCCTCATCTGGCAGCCCTACAGCGAGAAGGTGGGCGCTGGCACGATGAACCCCGCCACCGTCCTCCGCGTCCTCGGCCCCGAACCGTGGAACGTGGCCTACGTCGAGCCCTCCTACCGCCCCGACGACGGCCGCTACGGGGAGAACCCCAACCGGATGCAGATGCACACCCAGTTCCAGGTGATCCTCAAGCCCGACCCCGGCAACCCCCAGGAGATCTACCTGGAAAGCCTCTACGCCCTCGGCATCCGCCGGGAGGAGCATGACATCCGCTTCGTCGAGGACAACTGGGAGAGCCCGGCCTTGGGAGCCTGGGGCCTGGGCTGGGAGGTCTGGCTGGACGGGTTGGAGATCACCCAGTTCACCTACTTCCAACAGGCCGGCGGCTTCACCCTCGACCCCGTCTCCGTGGAGATCACCTACGGCCTGGAGCGGATCGTGATGTTCCTCCAGAAAGTCCGCTCGGTGTGGGAGATTGACTGGGACGGCCAGCACACCTACGGCGACCTCCTGCTCCAGCCGGAGGTGGAGCACTGCCGCTACGACTTCGACTACGCCGACGTCGAGCGGCTGACCCAGATGTACAACCTCTACGAGGCGGAGGCCAAGAACTGCCTGGCCCAGGGGCTGGTGATCCCCGCCCACGACTACGTGCTCCGCTGCTCCCACACCTTCAACGTCCTGGACGCCCGGGGGGCCATCGGCGTCACCGAGCGGGCCCGCTACTTCGCCCGGATGCGGGAGCTGGCCCGCGCCGTCGCCCGGGCCTACGTGGAACAGCGACAGCGGCTGGAGTTCCCCTGGCTGGGCCGAGGGGGGATCAAGCCCCTGGTCACAGAGGAGGCCGCCCCGGCGGAACCCCGGGCCACCGCTCCCCCCACCCAACCGACCACCTTCCTGCTGGAGATCGGGACCGAGGAACTGCCGGCCGACGACCTGGAGAGCGCCCTGGCCCAACTGCGGGAAGCCGCCCCCGCCTACCTGGAAGAGGCCCGCCTGGACTACGAGGCCCTCCAGGTGCTGGGCACCCCCCGCCGGCTGGTCGTCCTGGCCCGGGGGATGGCACCGCGCCAGCGCCCGCTGGAGACGGTGGTCAAAGGGCCGCCAGCCCACGTCGCCTTCGACGAGGCGGGGAACCCCACCCGGGCCGCCCAGGGGTTCGCCCGCGCCCAGGGCGTGGACGTGGCCGACCTGGAGATCCGAGAGATGGAGGGCGGGCGTTACGTCGTCGCCCGACGACGGGAGGAGGGGAAACCCACCGGCGAGGTCCTCGCCCGCCTCCTGCCCGACCTCATCGCCAA
>WFUY01000374.1 GCA_015484715.1 Thermoflexales bacterium
CTCTTCCTGCGACGCCGGCGGCCCGGCGACCGCTTCTGTCCCCTGGGGATGGAGGGGCACCGGGTCGCCCTCGCCGACTTCCTTACCAACGCGAAGGTCCCGCGCCGCTGGCGGGACCTCCTGCCGCTGCTGGTGGTGGGAGAGCAGATCCTATGGGTGGCCGGCTGGCGGCTGGACGAGCGAGCCCGCGTCACGCCGACCACACGCCGGGTGCTCCGCCTCCGCTTTCGCAAGCGCAGCCGGTAGCTTGCCGGGGCGATCCAGCCGCTCCGGCAGCCCTCCGATGGGGGCTTCGACGGAGATAAAGAGGACCAAGGACTGAGGACCGAGGATCGAGGACCGAGGACCACTTGACCACTCGATCACCCGACCAAGCGACCACCCGACCACCCGACCAACTATGGAGCAAAGCCGATGACCCAACGACCTTCCCCTTCGTCCAAACCCCGGCAGGTCAAGATCGAGGTGCCCCCCGACCTAGAGGGCACCTACGCCAACTTCGTGATGATCGCCCACTCTCCCTCGGAGATCGTCCTAGACTTCGCCCGGGTGATGCCCGGCCTCCCCAAGGCGCGGGTGCACGCCCGCATCATTATGACGCCGCTGAACGCCAAGCTCCTGCTGCGGGCCCTGAACGAGAACCTGGCCCGCTACGAGGCCCAGTTCGGCGAGATCTACATCCCCGAGGCCGGAGCTGCCCTCGCCGACCAGCTCTTCAACTTCCCCCCCACGCCGCCGGAGGGTTCGTGAGGGCGGGGTCCCCTAGGCCGGGCTATCTCATCACCAGGGGTAGGTAGACCGGAGCGGCGGGAAAACCTTCGGAGGAGAAGGTAGCGTTGCCCTGGAGGGTGCCGTGGTGACCGCCCACGGCGTCCTGGGCGTCGCCGTCGAAGTGCCAGACGGCCACCAGGCCGGGCTGCGTCCCGCTGATGGCCCGGTACATATCCGCCCGGATCTCCGCCTGGGTGCGCACCACGTTCCAGATGCGCACCTCGTCAATCAACCCCTGGAAGCCACACAGCGTCGCGTCCGTGCAGCCACCGTGCCGGTCGCCCCCGATGCCCAACACCGCTCCTCCGGGAGCCCCCGTGATCGGTCCGTTGTTCGCCGTCGTCTCCAGGTCCAGTTGACCGTTGACGTAGTAGCGGCGGGTGGTGCCATCGTAGGTCACCGCGATGTGGGTCCACTGGCCGGGGAGGATGTTGGTGCTGCCGTCCACCCGCTGGTAGCCCGTGTGGTAGAAGCGGATGGGGCCGTTGCAGAACCCCAGCCAGTAGGACTCCCGCCAGCCGTTGCCCACGACGGTCTCACAGCGGGAGGCCGTCCGCTTCACCCAAGCTTCGATGGTGATGGCGGAGAGGGTATTCAGGTCGCTGGCGTAGGGGACCTCCACGTAGTCCCCATCGCCGTCCAAGAGCAGAGAGCGCTTCGCCGCGCCCACGCCGGCAGGGGCATCCGCCCCCGCCGGCGCGGAGGAGTAGACCCCAAAGGCCAGGGGGAAGAGCAGCGCCAGGACAAGCACCGGTCCTAAGCGGGGCAGGGGGTGTTTTCTTGGCTTGGGCTTTGCTTCACCGTATGACGATCGGTAGGTAGACATCTCGTATGACCTCTAATGGCGTGTAGGTCACCGTGTAGCTTGCGTCTGCCCCCTCGACGACCAGTACGTAGAGGCCGGCGTCGAGTTGGGGGATGCTCAGGCTCTTCGTCTTCGCGCTCTGCCGGAGGCCGGTGCCGGCGAAGCCGGGCGGGAAGTTCCCCCCTATCCCGTTGGCTGTTCCCGGCACCATCTCCACCATCCATTGTACCCGGCGACCGTTTCCAAAACGTTGCCATCCCCACCGCGGTGATTACCCACAAGGGAGCGAGAGAGTGGTCCGTAGCAGGCCGTCCACGAATTTCTCACCAATGCACGAATGAGGCGGTCCTTAATTCGTGTATTCGTGCCCCATTCGTGGACGGCTCGTCTCCCTATTCCAAAGATATGGGTAATCACCGGATCCCCACCCCCTTGAGATTTACCCCCAAAGCGGTATAATTTCCGACAAGGGAAGGGCAAGCGGCCCTCTGCGCGTTGTCACCACGCCGGCCGGCCGTCGGACGCCGGCCCCTCCGAGGGGAGATCGCCTGCAAGCGTCACCGCACTCCAGAGGGCAGAGGTTGTCAACAGTGAAGTCGCTCACTCTGCACCTGTTGGGCCCTTTCCACGTCGTCCGAGATGGCGCTCCGGTCACCGAGTTCCGCTCCGACAAGGTACGCGCCTTGCTGGCCTACCTGGCCTTGGAGGCCGACCGCCCTCACCGGCGCGAGGTCCTGGCCGGGTTGCTGTGGCCGGAGGCGCCCGACGAGGTGGCCCGCCGGAACCTGCGCCTCTCCCTGCACCGCCTGCGCGAGGCCCTGGACGACCGGGAGGGGGAGTCCGCCTACTTCCAGATCAGCCGGGAGACGCTCCGGTGCCGGCCCGAAGCGGTATGGGTGGACGCGGTCGCCTTCGAGGCGCTGCTGACCGCCGGCCAACACCACGACCACCGGCATCTGGCAGGCTGCGTCGCCTGTATGCAGCGCTTCGCGGAAGCCGCCGCCCTCTACCGGGGTGACTTCCTAGAGGGCTTCTTCCTGGAGGACAGCCCGGCCTTCTCGGAATGGGTGGGGGTGAAGCGGGAGCACTTCCACCGTCAGGTCCTCACGGTGCTCTACCACCTGGCCGCCTACCACCGTCGGCGGGGCGAGCTGGAGCAGGCCCAGAAGCTGTCTCTTATACACATC
>WFUY01000375.1 GCA_015484715.1 Thermoflexales bacterium
CAAGGGGCAAGGGGCAAGGGACAAGGGGCAAGAGGCAAGGCGCAAGGGACAAGGGGCAAGGGGCAGGGGATAAGGACCGAGGACTACCTGACCAAGCGACCAGCCGAGGAGCGGGCGATGAGCGACCAAGCGACCACCCGACCAAGCGACCACCCGACCACCCGACCACCCGACATTGACGAGCAACTGGCGGTCCTGATGCGGGGGGTGGAATACGGCGACCCCCAGATTCGGGAGCATATGGAGCGAGAGTTACGGGAACGGCTGGAGGAGTCGGCCAGGACCGGCACACCTCTTCGGGTCTACTGCGGCTACGATCCCACTGCTCCCGACCTGCACCTGGGTCACACGGTAACGATGCGCAAGCTCCGCCAGTTTCAAGAGTTGGGCCACCAGGCCATCTTCGTCATCGGCTCCTTCACTGCCTTGATCGGTGACCCCTCCGACAAGGACAAAGCCCGCCCCCGCCTCTCCTTCGAAGAGGTGATGGCCAACGCCAAGACCTACGTGGACCAGGCCTTCCGCATCCTGGACCCCGAGAAGACGGAAGTGCGCTACAACCACGAATGGCTTTCCCGAGTCACCTTGGAGCAGTTCATCGAGATGGCCGCCAACTTCACCGTGCAGCAGTTTCTGGCTCGGGACAACTTCGCCAAACGGTACGCCAAAGGCGACCCCATCTGGCTCCACGAACTCTTCTACGCCCTGATGCAGGGGTACGACGCGGTGATGCTGCGGGCCGACGTGCAGTTGGGCGCGACGGAGCAGCTCTTCAACCTGCTGGCAGGCCGCAAGCTCCAGGAGTACTTCGGCCAGCGCCCCCAGGTCGCCCTAACGCTCCCCATCCTGGTGGGAACCGATGGCCGGCTGCGGATGTCCAAGAGCACCGGCAACTACATCGGCATCACCGAGCCGCCTGAGGAGATGTACGGCAAGGTGATGAGCATCCCTGACGAAGCGATGATGAACTACTACAACCTAGTAACCCGCTTCACCCCCAACGAGATCGCCCAGATCGAAGCGGCGCTGAAGTCGGGCCGGCTGCATCCCCGGGATGCCAAGATGAAGCTGGCCCGCGAGATCGTGGAGATCTTCTACGGCCCCGAGGCCGCCCAGGCTGCCGAGGAGCACTTCCGCACCGTCTTCCAGGCGCGGGAACTCCCCCCTGATATGCCCAAGGTCTACCTCAGCGAGCCGGTCAACATCGTGGACCTGTTGGCCCGGCTGGAGTTGGCCCGGAGCAAGAGCGAGGCTCGCCGGCTGATCCAGCAGGGCGGGGTGCGCCTCAACGGCAGGCGGGTCAAGGACATCGAGCAGATTGTGGAGATCAAAGAAGAGACGGTCCTGCAGGTGGGGAAGCGGCGCTTCATCCGGTTGCTGCCGGCCTTGCCCTCCTGACTGCCGACACTGTAGACCAACCGGAAGCGACCGACGGAGGAGAAAGCGAAACCGATGTGTGTCCGTTCGATGAGCAAGCGAGCACGGCTGGAGGCCACCATCGCCGGCCAGCCGACAGACCGCCTGGCCATCGCCCTGTGGCGACACTGGCCCGGCGACGACCAGCGGGCCGAGGACTTCGTCCGCGCCACCCTCGACTTCCAACGCACCTTCGATTTCGACTTCATCAAGGTTACCCCGGCCAGCAGCTACTGCATTGCTGATTGGGGCGCAGAGTCCTACTGGCGAGGGAACCAAGAGGGCACCCGCGACTGGGGAGCCCGCGTTATCCAGCGTCCCGAGGACTGGACCCGCCTGCGTCCCCTGGACCCCCGGCGGGGAATGCTGGGCGAGATCCACCAGGCCCTGACCCTCATCGGCCGCGAGGTCGGGGAGGAGGTCCCCTTCATCCAGACCATCTTCAGCCCCCTGGCTCAGGCCAAGAACCTGGCCGGCCCCCGGCTGATCCCCGACCTGCGGCAGCACCCCGACGCGGTCAAGGCGGCGCTGGAGACGATCACCGAGACGACCATCCGCTTCATCGAGGCAGCCCGCGAGACGGGCATCGCCGGCATCTTCCTAGCCCTCCAACACGCCACCTATGACTTGCTGAGCGAGGCAGAGTATCGGGAGTTCGGCCGCCCTTACGACCTGCGCATCCTGAAGGCGACCGACGGGCTCTGGTTCAACGTGCTGCACCTGCACGGTCGCCACGTCATGTTCGACCTGGTGGCCGACTATCCGGTCCAGGCCATCAACTGGCACGACCAAGAGACCTTCCCCTCCCTCGCCGAGGCGCTGGATCGCTTCCCCGGTGCACTGATCGGCGGGCTGCACCGCTGGGAGACGATGGTGTGGGGGACGCCGGACCAGGTGCGGGCGGCGGTGCGGGCCGCCGTCGAAGCGACCGGAGGGCGGCGCTACATCGTCGGCACCGGCTGCGTGACCCCCCTCACCGCCCCCCTGGGCAACATCCGGGCAGCGCGGGAGGCCGCCGAGCAGTTCGCGGGATCACCTGACCAAGACCTGCGG
>WFUY01000376.1 GCA_015484715.1 Thermoflexales bacterium
CCCCCCACACCGTCAGCCGCCAGGCCGCGATGCCCCATCCCGCCGGCCCTTCCGCCGCCATCACGAAAGTCGTCCGGGTCACGCATCCCTCCGGGGCCAGGACCGAGGGGCGGGCCACAACGTCGGCCCAGGGGTGGTCGGGGCGCACGCTGACGGTCAGAACCGCCGTCGCCCGGTGGCCGAAGCCGTCGGTCGCCGTCACCGTCAGCCTGTTGGTGCCGGTGATCAGGGCCACCTGGGCGAAGGTGTAGCGCCCTCCGGCGGCCACCTCGGCCCCCACCGACGCCCCGTTCACCGTCAGCGTCACCGTCGCACCCGCCTCCGCTTCCCCTTCGACGGCGGTGGTCAGGCGGTTGAGGGTACTGCCCGCTTGGGGCCGTTCCACCGTGACCCAGGTCTCCCGGTCCACCCGGAAGCTCCAGGCCTCGCCGGCCCGGTTGCCCGCCCGGTCCTCGACGGCCACGTAGACCGGCACCGTGCCGCTCAAGGGCTCCTCAGGCCGGTAGTGGAACCCTCCGGGGGTGATGGTCGCCTGGGCGGTCACCTCGGTGCCGTTGACCTGGAGGTAGGCCGTGGCCGGGTCCACCGCCGCCGTGCCGGTGACGCCGAAGCGGGCGGCGATGAGGGGCCGGTCCTCGCCCACGGCTCCCGTCGGTCTGAGGTCGTGGATCGCCGGACCGACGGGGTCGTAGAAGAGGGTCCGGGTGACGACGGTGGCGTTCCCCACGCCGTCGGTCGCGGTGATGACCAGCCGGTTCTCGCCGACACTCAGGTCCCGGCCGTCCAGGGTGCGGGTGAAACGGCCTTGGGCGTCCAGGGGCACAGGGGTGTGCAGGACACCGGCGGGTTCCACGGCGATGGCCACCGTGGCCTCGGCCTCCGTCTGCCCCTTGACCGTCAGGGGAAGCCGGCTGAAGGCCAGCCCTTCCACCGGCCGGGTGACGGTAAGGCCCGGTGAGGTCGTGTCCAGCCGGATGGTGGCGGTGAAGAGATCGGAGAGGTTGCCCGCCGGATCTCGGAACTGGGCTTCAACCTGCCGCTCCCCATCCTCGCCGGCGCTCAGGGTCCAGGGATGGCTCTCCGCATAAGCTACCCAGCCCGACCATCCGGCACCAACGTTGCGGAAACGCATCTGCAAGTCGGTTGTGGTGACGCAGTCATCGCCGGCCGAGATGTTGGTCAGGGTGACGTCCCGATCCGCCGTGGCGGGCTGTCCGCCGTTAATGGTGAAGGAACCGTTGGTCGGGGCCGACGCATCCTGGACCGAAGAGACCGATGCCGACCAGGCCGACCGGTTGTCCAGCGCGTCCCGGCTGCGGCTGCGGTAATAGTAGCGGGTGCAAGAGGTCAGGCCGCCGAAGGTGTAGGAGGTGCCCGATTGCCAGGGAGAAGCGACCACGCCGTTCTGGAAGGCGCTGTCGGTCGCCCGCTGCACCTGGTACTCCACCCCACCGATCCCGCCGGCCGGATCGCCGACCGCGCTCCAGGAGACCGTGTTCTGGGTGCCGGCGGTGTACTGGGGCTCACCCTCCATCGTCGGACTGGGGGGGGCAGTGCGGTCACACCGGAACGACTCGTCCCCGGTATCGGCGCCGTTGCCCGCCTGATCCGTGGCCTGAACCCGTGCCGTGTGATGGCCGTCGCTCAGGTTCAACGAGGAACAGAGAGCGCTGTAGGACTGCCAGGTCCTGGCCCCCCCGTCCACGGAGAAGGTGCGGCTCTGGATGCCCGAAGTCCCGTCCGTCGCCTCCGGGTTCGCCCCCGGATTCCAGTTGCCGCTCAGGTTCGTGCTCACCGACGGCGGTGTGGTGTCCACCCAGTACTCCTGCGTGGTGACCTGGGCGTTGCCTGCCCAGTCCAAGGCCTCCGCCCTGAGCCTGTGCCGGCCGTCCCCCAACCCGGCCGCCTGGGTCGTGATCGGACCCGGGTCGTAGTCGGCACAAGGGAGCACCGACCCGCCGTCGCCGTTCCACGTCGTCCTGAGACAGTGGACCCCCGATTCCCCATCTTGGGCGCTGACGGTGATGGTGCTGTTGGGGTCGTTGTACCAGGTGGACGGTGCTTGACCGGAGAAGGTGATGGTGGGCGGGGCGTCATCCTGGGAGCCACCGTGGGCGAAGCGATCCAAGGCCGCGTGGATGATGTTGGGCTGACCGCCGTTGTTCGACTCCCCTTCGGCAGCCCACCCGAAGGTGAACCAGCGGGCCTCCACCCAGTCCATCCCGTTCCACTCGCCGGCGGTAAAGGTGTGGATCACCTGACTGCGCAGCGTGCCGCTGCTATCCCAGAGGGAGAACTCCACCTGGCGGGGGGCCGGGTTGGCGATCCGCAGGGTGTAGAACTCGCCGGTGGGCAGCCCCCCCACATACCCCTCGTTCCAGAGGTGCTGCGGTTTGAGAACTACGTCGTCCACGTTCAGGGCGATCACCTCTCCCACGCGCAGCCCGGCCCGGGCCATCAGGGCGACGAGGGCCAGGTTGCGTTTCGTCAGCCATTTGGGTCTCCAATCGTGGCTTTCCACGGCTGCCAGGAGCCGCCCCAGTTCTCGACCTGCCAGGGGTTCAACGGGGGGGTGTACCCGGCGCACGACGCAATAAGCGCGTTGTCAAATTGCCCCCCGCCCTCGCTCCTTGCCCTCTCCCCCGATAGGTTATACAATTCTGCCATCCAACGTCCCTGAAGTAGGAAGGACAACGGGGAGGGGTCTGTAGGAGGGTAATCTCCCCTGGAAGGTGACCTCAAATAGGCCGAGCCCATGAGGAAGCCAGTTGTAGGACAAGAGAGGGCAGGTATGATAGAAGCCCACCCATCCGTCCATCTGGAGATCAACACCTATACCAACTTACAAGAGCGAGGGAAGATGGTGGCTGACTGGATCGAAGCAGCCTATTGGCAGATCATCGTCCCTCTGCTTGGGCACCTGCAGCGGCGAAGCGTTGAGCGCTACTGGATTGGACTGGCCGCTTGGTCCTTGCGTGGAGCCTTTCCCCGCTTGTACCGATTCCACAGGGAGAACTGGGAGCACCTGTTAAACGAGATAAGGGCGGGGCAGTTGAAGCAATTCAGCCTGATTTATAAGGTGTTAGATGAAGAAGGCTATCCCAGCCTGGACTCTTGTACCCTGCAGGTTCACTATCTGGGACTCGATTTTTCCGGCGTGGCCCACCGTCTGGTAGTGAATATTTCCCGGTCGCTTTATGGACCATCCTTCACCCGCGAGGTTCAGCAGCAGTGGGTGGACGTGGCCAAGCAAGCTGCTGTGGCGTTGGAAGCTGTGACCGGATACATCACGGTGGACCACGCGGGGGAAATGAGCCCTTATGAAATCAGCATCGCGCTGAATCCCCTGGAAGCGGGACGGCAACTGCGTCGCCGGTTGCGGGGGTACTACTGGGGTAACTTTCTGAGTCAGGAACACATCCTACGACTGGGAGGAATGGAGCGTATCCGCCGGGAAGCTCCTTGCTACTTGGTCGAGGATTTGTCGGAAGGACGGGGAGAGAGGGCCTATCTGCAATTGACACCGGACTTGGATAACTTTTCCGACGGGGCACTACGAGCACTGAAGGAGTACCTGCACTCGTTGCTCCCCCCTGGTGAGCCGCGTCCTTATAGCTTGCCACTGCGAGTAGTGTAGGGGGATCAAAAATGGCGCTACAGGTGGAGAAGGTAGGAGAGGTGAACTGGGCTGGACTGGCTTTCAGGCTCTATCTGGAAGAGCCGTTGTCATCGGAGGCGAGGGAGCGGATCAGGGCCCTGATCCACGCTTGGTACATTGTAGGAGCTTACGGTGGTTTTGGAGGGATGTTGCACTTCCTGTCGGAGATTGGTGAAGGAGATGAGGCAGGCAGGCCGGTCATCGAATGGTGGGTAGATATGGGAAGTGCCCGACCGGAAGCTCTAGACACCTTGGTACGGTGTCTGGAGACATTCGAAGAAGTGGAGCAAATGGCCTTTGGGAGGTTGGTGTTGGGACTGCCACCCACTGCGTAATGTCGAGGGAGGACGAAGGGGCAATGTCCCTGGCCTGTTAGCGGCCTAGCGGCCTAGCGACCTGGCGGCTTAGGGCTTGTCTAGAAATTACTTCCCGTTTTACGGGGTCGGATGGTGTAATTCCAGTCAGGACAAGTGTCATGCCGTTCCAATACGAGGGTTTCCATTTCCGCATCACTGACTCGGATGCCGGTCTTGTACTCTGTGTCTATCAAGACG
>WFUY01000377.1 GCA_015484715.1 Thermoflexales bacterium
AGATGTGTATAAGAGACAGGATCGGCGGGGATGAGAACGGAAGTAGTGGCGAGAGTAGCGGCGAGGAGGGGGGCGGTGGAGAAGAGGAAGGAGGTGGTGATCAGGACAACGGTGGTGGTGAGGAGGAAGAAGAGCGAGATGATGACTGATCGTTGGGGAGAGAGCGGTGAGCTCGATACCCGTATCGAAATCCCGGCGTTGACGTTAATCAAGGTGGCAGGTCGCCATCCTGAATCAACACCCGGGTGGTAACCACAGTCTGTCGTGAACAACAAAAGGAGGTCAGTATGCGTAGAGTCGTCCTGAGTATGCTTGGAGCCTTAGCGGCCATTGTGATTCTGGCGGGGATGTTGGTGATGGGGAGCAGGGCTTCGCTGGCGTCTCCGGCCAGCCTGGCCGAGGAGAACAATCCGTACGTGAAGTTTGAAGGGACGGTGGAGAGCCGGGGGACGGCTCTTGTCCCCGGTGAGCAGTGGCGCATCGGCGGCATCACCGTTACCATCGGCGTGAGCACCACCCTAGACCAGGGTCACGGCCCGGTGGTCGTCGGAGCCTGGGTCGAGGTCGAAGGGTGGCTGCAGGCCGACGGTTCGGTGTTGGCCGAGGAGATCGCTACCCGGCGCAACCCCGGCGAGCAGGAAGAGGTGGAGTTCAAGGGGATCATCGAGTCCCTGCCGTCCGCCCCTTACGTTGGGGTCTGGCGGGTGAGCGGCATCAGTGTCACCGTCAACGCCACGACCACCATCGAGGGGACACCGGCGATCTCCCAGGTGGTTGAGGTCGAGGCAACCCAGGCCACCGACGGGTCGCTGACGGCGACCAAGGTGGAGATCAAGGGCACTCGGGACGAGGACGACGCGGAGCGCGAGTGGAAGGGCTTCCTCGAGAAGCTGGGCACCGGGCCGGCGCCGCGCTACGAGGGCGACTGGGTCGTTGGGGGCATCACCGTCACCGTGGATGGCACAACCAGCCTGAACTACACCAGCGCCTTCACCCTGGGGGACTGGGTTGAGATCAAAGCCTATCAGCAGCCTGACGGCTCACTCCTGGCGAAGAAGGTGGAGATCGAGAAGCGCAGCGACTATGATCAGGAGCGGAAGGACGACGTCGAGATCCACGGTGCGATCCAGTACGTCACCGCCCTCACCGGCACCTGGCCCGTCACCTGGGAGGTCGCCAACCAGACCATCTGGCTCACCGGCACCACCATCGTGGACGAGAGCAAGGGGCAGGCCGTGGTCGGAGCCTGGGCGAGTGTCGAGGGCGACTACGTAGGCGGTCAGGTCTGGGCCCGCAAGATCGAGATCGAGCAGACCGGGGTCGGCGACGATAGCGATGGCGACCCTGACAACGAGGCCGAGGTCAAGGGGTTGGTCACCAGCCTCACCCCCCTTGTCATCGCCGGCCAGGAGGTTGTCACCGACTCCAACACCGTCGTCCGAGGTACCCTGGCCCTAAGCGTCACCGCCGAGGCCAAGGGACGCTGGGTCACCACCCCCACCCTGCACTTCCTGGCCAGCCGCATCGAGGTCCAGGACGAGGCCGGAGACCGGCACGAAGGTGAGAGCGAGTACGAGGTCAAGGGGACCATCACCAGTCTGCCCGCCGGCCCCGACTACTACGGCACCTGGACGGTGACGACCACCCAGGGGCTCCAGCGCAGCTTCGAGGTGACTACCACTACCCAGCGGGAGTTCGAGGGTGGCGACCCGCAGGTCGGATGCTGGGCCGAGGCCAAGACTCGCCTGCAGGGTGACACCGAGATCGCCACGGAGGTCGAGGTGAAAGACTGCGGCCCCAGCGACGATGATGGGCAGCCCGACGAGGGGGAGCACCTGGAGCACGAGGGCACCATCGAGCAGTTGGGCAGCGGCCCGGCTCCCCGCTACGAAGGGGAGTGGGTTGTCGGCGGCATCCGCGTCGTCGTCACCGGCACGACCCTCATTGATATGAGCGAAGGGACGCCGGCCGTTGGACGCCGGGCCAGCATCAAGGCCACCGGACGCAGCGGTCAGTGGGTAGCCTACAAGGTGGAGATCAAGGAATTCGGCAGCCACGATGGAGAGGATCACGATGGGGCGGTCTTGGGTGTCGCGGCCGCGCAGCCCGGCAGCAGCGCCGTCAACGTCTCCAACACCAGCGGCCACTCCCGCAAGCCCGACCTGGTCGTGCGGGCCAACGGCGAGCATCACCTGGTCTGGGAGGAGTCCGACGGGCGGATCTACCACAGTTGGAAGGTGAAGGGTGGCACCTGGTCGCTGCCCACGCCTGTCAGCACCGGCTTCCATCCCGATATGAAAGAAGCCAACGGCACCCTCTACCTGGTCTGGTCCGACGACGACGGGACGGGTAACTACGAGATCTACCTGGCCCAGTGGGACGATGCGGCCAAGGCGTGGGGAGCTCCCAAGAACGTCTCCCGCACCAGCGGGCAGTCCATCAGCCCGGACATCGGGGCCGACGGCGCGGGGAACCTCCACTTTGCCTGGGCCGACAGCACGCCGGGCTACTGGGTGATCTACTATGGCACTCTGGCCGCTAACGCGCCGGTACCCAGCGCCCGGGGCCAGGCCCCCCACATGACCGTCGCCAGCGATGGCACCGTCCACCTGGCTTGGCAGGACAGCGACCTGAACGGCGTCCTGCAGGTCTACTATAGCCGCTTCGACGGCACCGACTGGAGCGTCCCCCAGGACGTCTCCCACAGCAGCCGGGCCTCCACCGTGCCCAACATCACGCTGGACGGGAGCGGCAACCCCCACTTGGTCTGGGAGGAGATGCAAGCCAGCGGGACCAAGGACATCTACTACACCGGCTGGACGGGCACCACCTGGTCCACTCCGATGGCCCTGGCCAGCACCGAGGCCGACTCCTTCGTGCCGGAGATCAGCTTCGGGGGTGAGGCGCTTCACGTGGCCTGGACCGAGGCCGGCACGGCCACGACCGACCCGCGCCTACTCTACCGGAAGCTCTCCGGTGGGAAATGGTCGGCCCTGATCACGCTGCTGAGCAACGGCACACAGCTTGGGGAGTCCTACATTGATGCCGATGCCAGCGGCGAGGTCCACGTCGCCTGGGCCAACTACAGCAGCACCGGCCTGGTCAACCCCACGTGGGACTGGGATATCTACTACGGAGCCGGCGCTGTCCTGGCCAACCGCGTCTACCTGCCGCTGGTGGTGCGCTAAACCCCCACCCCGGCATGCAAAAGCGCCCGGCACCTCAGGTGCCGGGCGCTCACTTTTCGCCCCTTCGGTCAGGCCGTCGAACGGACCGCCTGAGCGACCTGAATCTCCCGCAGCAGTTGGGCCGAATCAATGTCCTTTAGGACGTAGCGCCGGGCGCCAGCCAGGAAGGCTTGATGTCGCTCCTGCTCGTCCTCGTAGGAGGTCAGGACAATCACAGCGGTCTCGGGAGCCCCCCGGGCGATGCGCCGGCAGATCTCCAGCCCCGCCCCGTCGCTCCGCTTCGTCTCCAGAAGCACCACGTCAGGTTGGAGCAGCAACGCCTGGTGGATCCCTTCCTCCCGGGATCCCGTGCAGCCCACCACCTCGATCTCGGGAATCCGCCTCAGGCGCGACTCCAGCGCTCGGCGCACGGCATCGTGGTCGTCTATGATCATCAGCTTGATCACACGTCCCATAACCCTCCCCCCGTGGCGTGGCAACATTGCCACACCAGGTCCGGCAGCGAACGCGCCGGACCTGGACGTAGGAGTGATTCCAGTATAGTGGGACCTCAGCCCCTGTCGTAGTGACATCCGTCCCCACTTTGCCCTGACATTTGTACTTTGGTTGTTTCAGAGGGCTACCCCTCTCGGGAGGGACGGGGCTTGGGGCGAGGGCGCAGGAGACGTGCGATCTGCTTTACCACAAACTTCAGGGGCAGGAAGGGCAGGTTGAAGCTCCAGTTGAGCCACCAGAGCAGGTGGCCGATGGGCCGAAGCAGGGGCTGCACCTTCTGCAGGGGGGAGATGTGGGCGTAAGCCAGCGCCACCAGCAGGGTGAGGACGGAGATGGCGAACTTGGTCATCTCGCCGATCTCCACGTGGGTCAGGTCTGCGATGATCAGCTCAAGGCCCACGTTGAGGATGAGGATGTAGGCGGCGTGGATTAGGATGGGTTCCTTCTCTACCAGGACCGAGAAGATGCCGGCGGCGAAGCGCATCGTCACGATGCCCAGGGCGACGCCCAACATCACGACCCAGAACTCGTCGGAGAGGGCGACGGCCACCACCACGTTGTCCAGGCTGAAGGCCAAGTCCGCCAACTCCACCGCCAGCACAACCGACCAGAAGCCTCTCCCCTTGGGCTTGATCGGGAGCCCTTCCGGGTCGGTCTCGTGGTGATCCCCCTTCACCAGTTCGCCTAGATGCTCGGCAGCCAGCTTGATCAGGTAGGCCGCGCCCACCAGCTTGAGCCAGGGGTTGCGGATGATGAAGCTGGCCAGGAAGAGCATCGAAGCCCGGCCCACGTAGGCTCCCAGCAGCCCCACCTTGAGGGCGGCCTGGCGCTGCCCGCCCAGGATCCGCTCGCCGTGAGCGTGCAGGCGCTTCAAAGGGCCGGGCCAGGGGATCGGTTCGTGTGTGGGCAGGTGGGCGACCATCGCACCCAGCACCGCCGCGTTGTCAATGGACAGAATCCCTTCCAAGAAGATGAGCTGGACGACGATAGAG
>WFUY01000378.1 GCA_015484715.1 Thermoflexales bacterium
ACGGAGCGGCCATCGTCCTGACCCATCCCGACCCGGGCACCATCTACTGGCTCTCCCCGGCTCTGCCCCCCGAGGCCCAGCAGGTGCCGGTGGCGGCCCGGCCCGGCGACGGGGTCTCCCTGGTGCGGGTCACCCTCTACGCCGACGGTCGGCCCTTGGCCACCTTCGACCGCCCCCCCTACCGGACCTTCTGGCCCCTGACGCCGGGCGAGCACCGCTTCGTGGCCCGAGGACGGACGGCGGACGGAGAGATCGTGGAGAGCCGGCCCGTCACCATCCTGGTCCGTCCCTCCCAGTCCTCGGTCCTTAGTCCTCAGTCCTCAGTCCTCGGTCGTTTGGTCGGGTGATCCAGCGGAGACCCCCGGGAATCTGGGGCTTGCTTGAGCACGGAAAAGCTCTGAAAACCCCCTGAGGGTCATAGCAAAAATCAGAAAGCTAGTGTATAATAGAAGCCCATCCTCTCAAGAGGCTGTATCCTGTCGCACGAGAGCACCCTGCTAGCAAAGCTGTATGGAAGAGGACAACCACGACACCCAGACGGAACCTCCCGCAGCCTCTGCGTCCGTTCCGTCGGAACCCATCTCGTTCCACATCCTGCTCATAGACGATGACCCCGAGCTCCACGCGCTCTTGAAAGGGGTCCTACGCCGCGTTGCTACCCGGATCAGCCACGCCTTCTCCGGGAACGAAGCCCTGGACTTTCTTCGGGAAGAAGGCGACACCGTTGACCTGATCCTGCTGGACGTGATGATGCCTGACGTGGACGGCTACGACGTCTGCCAGGCGATCCGGCAGGAGATTGGTCTGACAGATGTCCCGATCGTGCTCCTGACCGCTCGGGGCTCTCTGCAGGACCGTCGAAGGGCGCTGACCGCCGGGGCGAACGATTTCATCTCCAAGCCCTTCTCCCCGTTTGAGCTCCGGGAGCGGATCGCCCACTGGCTCTCCACCTCCGCGGCCATCCGGGTGGCCCGGAACCTGGCCTCCCAGGCAGTGCACCGACCATCCTTCGTCCCCTCGGACCGCCTGCTCCTCATCAACCAGCTCAGCCACCGGCTCAGCACCCTGCGCACTCCCTATAGCCTGCTCCACGAAGCGGTCGAGTTGATCCAGGCGGCGATGGGATACCCCTTCGTCGGGCTGGCTATGTGGGAGGGGGACGACCTGGTCTACACCATCGCTGCCGGCCCTCTGGCCGCCCCCCTGCTGACCGAGATCGGCGGGCGTCCGCTGCCTCCCGACAGCGGCATCTACCAAGCAGCCCGGGAAGGACACCGGCTCTCCGTGTCCGATCCCCACCAGGCCGCACGCCTACTCCCCTCGAAGGCGCTGGGTGCCCTCTACCCTCGCCTAATCTTCCCCCTCCGCACCCAGGAGCGGGTCCTGGGCGTCCTGGATGTAGGAGGACACCAGCCTAACCCTTTGACGGAGGACGAGCAACTCCTGCTCCAAACCTTGGCCGACCAGATCGCCGTCTCCCTGGAGAACGCCCGCCTCTACGTCTCGCTGGAGGAGAGCCGGCAGGTGATGGCGCACCGGGCCCGACAGTTGGAGGTCCTGACCCATGCCTTCCAGGACCTGATAGGACGTCTCCCCTTGGACAGATCCGATCTGCAAGACCTCCTGGGCTGGGTCGTCCGTCTGGTGAACGCCCACTCGGGCCTGCTGATCCTAACCGATACCTACGGCGAGGTGATCGAGTTCCTGATCCACGGTACTGCCCCGTTGACCCGTTCCCGGGCTCACTTCACAGCGTTGCGAACCCATCGCGTGTTGGGCAAGCCTTGGCGTGGCCAGACCATCCGCCTGTCGGCCGTGATCCCTGCGGAGCAGAGGGATCTCCCCAGTGCCCTGCCCCCCTTGCCCCGAGCCCTTCTAGGCATTCCCCTCTGCACTCCGGGGCGCCAGTGGGGGCTCTTCTACCTGACCCAAGCGCCGGGGAGCGATCGAACTTTCACCCAGACCGACCAGGACCTGGCCGAAGCCTTCGCCTCCGGCGTCGCCTTGATGCTTCAGAACTCCGAACTCTTCAACCTGGGGTTGGAGCAAGCGGCTGAACGGGAAACGCTGATGCAGATCGCCCACCTCATCGGCTCGCGCCTGGAGATGGACCAGGTCCTGGCCAACACCCTCCAGGCAGCCTGTGAGCTGTTGGAGAGCGAGGATGGGGCCATCTGGTTGGTGGAGGAGAAAAGACCGGCGCTCCAGATCGTCCACAGCGATGGCCAGGCGATACCCTCGCCCCATCGCCTCGCCCCCCTCCAGCCCCTCATCGAGAGAGTTGTCCAACGCCACCGGACCCTTCAACTCACCCAACAGGAGCTCACGGCGATGCTCCCCTCGGCACCGCCATCCTGGGTGCGCTCGGTGCTCGCCGTTCCCTTAACCCATCAGGAAGACGTGGTGGGAGTCGTGGCCCTCTTCAACAAGCGGACGGGGCCCTTCGATGGCAAGGACCGACGGTTGTTGAGCGCCATCGCGGTGTCGGCCGCCGCAGCCATCGCCAATGCCCGGCTCCACCAGCAAGTGCGCAACGCGCAGGTGGAGTGGGAGGCAACCTTCAACGGCATTACCGACGGGTTGATCATCTACGGCTCCGACATGCGCATCCGTCGAGTCAACAACGCCGTCCCCCACCTGCTGCGTCAGCCTGCCGAGGAGATCGTCGGACGCACCTGCCGTGAGATCTTCCGCCGATGGGGTCCATCCAACGGAATCTGTTTCTCCCTGCAGACGCTGCAGGAAGGCCACCTGCATCAGGGCGAGATAGAGACCCCCGACGGGAAGACCGTCTTGGCCGTGCGCACCTACCCCCTCTTCGATCACAGCGGTGAGATCACGGGAGCCGTCCAGGTGGTGCGCGATGTCACCCAGGAGCGGCTCCTCCAAAACCGGGCGATCCAGACGGAGAAACTGGCCGCCCTGGGAAGACTGGCCGCTTCGCTGGCTCACGAGATCAACAACCCCCTCCAAGCCATTCACAACAGCTTGCACCTGCTGCTTCAGTTCCCGATGGACGATCAAGAGCGGGAGGAGATCCTCCGCATCACCCAGGAGGAGGTCACCCGCTTGATGCGCATCGTGGAGCAGACCTTGGCCTTCGCCCGTCCTCGCCAGGAGACGGGAAGGCCCCTCAACCTCCATCGGGTGTTGCGCAACGTCCTGGTGCTGACACGCAAACAGCTTCAGCACAGCCAGATCGTCGTGCGCCAGGACTTGGCTCCCGATCTGCCGCCCGTCCTCGCCTCCGAAGAGCAGCTCAGCCAGGTCTTTTTGAACCTCATTCTGAACGCCATCGAAGCGATGCCCACAGGGGGAGAGCTCCAAATCACCACCCGGTGGGTAAGGGACGCGCAGGAAGCACACGTCGTCTTCGAAGATACCGGACCGGGCATTCCCCCGGAGATCCTGCCCCATCTCTTTGAGCCCTTTTTCACGTCCAAGCCCGACGGCACGGGACTGGGGCTGAGCATCAGCCTGAGCATCGTCGAGCGCTACGGGGGGAGCATTCGGGCAGAGAACCGCCCCCAGGGAGGCGCACGCTTCACCATCCAACTACCGGCCCTGACCCTGGAAGCCGTATCTGCGAACAAGGAAGAGCCATGACCGACCCATCCCCAACCACGCGCCATCCTGGGGCCCGGATCCTGGTTGTGGACGACGAGGACAGCACGCGACACCTGCTCGTCCGCGCCCTGAGCCTGATGGGGTTTACCGCTCACGGGGCGGCGTCGGGGCGTGTGGCATTAGAGATGCTACAGCAGACCCCCTTCGACCTGGTGCTTCTGGACCTGCGGATGCCCGACCTGGACGGTGTGGCTGTGCTCCAGTTCATCCAGGAGCAGGACCTGGACGTGGAGGTCGTCCTGTTGACGGCTCACGCGACTCTGGAATCGGCCATCGCCGCCGTGCGTGCCGGGGCCCACGACTACCTGCTGAAGCCCTGTCCCTTTCCCCAGATCGTCTCCAGCATCGAGAAGGCCCTGGACCAGCGGCGGGCCCAACAGCACCTCCGCAGGGCTGCCCACCTCCTTCACGAAGCTCTCGCCGTCCTAGAGGCTCCCGAGGACCGGGAAACCGTACCTTCGGCTCCTTCTCCCGCTCGTTTCCTCCAGGTCGGCTCCCTGGTCCTCGACCGAGAGAAGAAGCTGGTCATCCGAGGAGATGAGACCATCGCCCTCTCGCCGTTGGAGACGGAGATCCTGGCCCTCCTCATGGCCCATCCCGGTCAGGTCTTCCCGCCCCGCGCCATCGTCCGCGCCATCCACGGCTTCGATGTCTCGGAGGCCGAAGCCCGGGACCTGGTGCGAGCCCCCATCTACCGTCTCCGGCGCAAACTGGAGCCCGACCCCACCAGCCCTCGCTACATCCAGACGGTGCGGGGGAGCGGCTACCTCTTCGCCTACCCAGCCCCCCCAACCAAGCCAACCAGATCTTAATGCGATCTTTATTTTCCCCTCCCTGAACCGTGGTATAATTATTGGGCAGCCCAAAAGGCGAGGGTACGTTAACTTTCTCTCGACGACTCCCAAAGCTGCTCCGGGCTTTGGGAGCGCTTTCGTTGTTGGAAGCGGCAGCGGTCCCCCTCAACGGTGCTGTCTGGACGGTGTGACACACCTTTGGCCCACGAGCGAGCGCACTGCTCCAGAGGCCATCCCGCCGGCCAAGAGTCCGGTCTCCAAGGCGCGTCGCACCCCTCTGGTCACCGGCACCCTTAGGGGAGACTACCTGAACGGCAGTCGGAGGGAACCTATCTATGCCTCATCTGTCTCCCTGCTAACCTCCCAACGAGTTTTCCAGCACAACTTTGCCTTCATATCAGCAACCTG
>WFUY01000379.1 GCA_015484715.1 Thermoflexales bacterium
AAAAAAGCAACAAAACCAGGGTGCATCCCGGTTGCACCCTGGCCTAACTGCGCGCTAGCGCCTGCGCTGCGCTCGCAGCACGGGAGCGTTCACTGGGTGAACAAGAGCGGCGACAACGTTGCGGAACCGTGCGCTGCCCCGCAGCGCACGCGGGCAAAAGAAAAGCCCGGGCGCGCCGGGCACGCCCAGGCTCGAAGGCGGTGCCGTCCCTGGCACCTGGGGGCTGCTAGAGAAGCCCCAATTCCCGGAGCACCCGCTCGCGCTCGGCGGCCGGCAGCTTCCGCAAGAGCTCGGCCGCCTTGTCGGCCGGGTCGCGCCGGCGCCGCTCCCCGGCGAAGTCCGAGACCCGGATGGTCACGGTCTCCCCGTCCTTGGGGAGCTCCCCGGCCCGGCGCACCTCATCCTGCCACCGGATCAAAGCGAGCTTGGCGCCCATCCGAGCCGCTGTCTCCGGGTCGTCGATCTCGACCCGGACGTTCACCCGCACCGGGTCGGAGTCGCGCGACAGCCGCACCCGGGCGTTCTCGAAGGTGACAACGTCGTTGCTCATCGCTTGATCCTCCCATCAGTAGCGCAGCCCCATGCTGCACTCATAGCATAGCACACCCCGTCGGGGAGTCAAGCTCGCGCCCCATGGAAGTTTTCTATGCACCCATAGGCGGAGCTTATCGCCCGGGCGCGCGTGGGCGCCCCTGCATATCCGAATATCCGGGCGTTCGAACATTCGAATCCCACCGTATCAGAATATTAGCGAACAGCCCGAACCGCCCGGGGCGGCCGCCACCCGCACCCGCGGGCCGGTCACAGCCGCACCGCCGCCGCACCCGCCGGTGCGGGTGCACGTGCGGAAGGTTCGCACCCGCGGGGCACCCGCACCCGGCCGGGGCCCCCCTTCGCGCAGCGCGTGCTGGGTGTCTGACCCACCTTCGAGCCGGCCCAGGATCGAGTGTGTAGCACAGAGTGCTACCGCGTCCGCGCCTGTGTCACGAAGTGACACAGCGTTCCTTGACACGCACGCGTGCGTGTGCTATACTTGCCGCAACAGCAAAGCTGTTGCAGCGGGAGGTTCGACATGCTCGCCGGCTGGAAGACGCTCATCACGAATGGGGTAGTGCTGCTCGCGGCCCTCGCGGCGATGTTCGGGCTGGAGATTGGGGCCGATGAGCGCGAAGCGCTCATCGCGGGGGCAATGGCGCTGGTCAACATCGCCCTGCGCTTCGCAACGAAGGGGCCGGCGGGCCCCCTCGCGCGCTCTGCGCGCAAGGAGCGGTGAGATGGCCCGCCCGAGCAGCTACGCTGCGAGGCCCCTGCGAACTCTGCTCGCCCTGCTGCTCGCCGCTACTGTCACAGCGGGGGCCGGCTGTGCCGGCCCCGCCGTGCGCGCCGAGACGGCCCGGCAACAGCTCGCCGTTGCCGAGGCGCAGTACACGGCGGCTGTTCGCACCGCCATCGACCTCTACCGGAGCGGTGTGCTCACCCGCGAGCAGGCAGCGAAGCTGCACCCGCTCTTCCTGCGGGCGCGGGCCGCGCTCGACGCCGCCCACGCGGCCCTTCGGGCCGGGGTGCCGCAGGACACCGTCGGCTATCTCCGCGTCACCAACGAACTGTTGATCCAGATTCGGCAGATGCTCCAGGAGGCGCAGCAGTCTGCGCCCACTGCCCGTCGAGGAGGCCCCGTATGGGTACCGCCGCACTCCTCCAAGCTGTGGACCTGATGCTCGCCCTCAACACGTTCGCGCTCCGCGCTATCGAGACCCAGCAGCGCGTAGCGGCGCTCATCAGCGCCGCGCAGCGGGAGGGGCGAGACCTCACCGAGGAGGAACTGTCCGCGCTACGCGCAGACAGGGAGCAGGTCTTCCAGGAATGGCAGAAGATCGTTGGGGATCAGTAGTCCTCGCCGACGTGCAGGCGGGCATGTCCCAGCTCTCCTCCTGGAACGAGGAGCTGGCCGGGCAAGCCCTGCGCGCCTGCCCCTCCTGCGGCCAGATGGGGCTCGTGCAGCACACCGCATGCGCAGCATGCGGGCGCGTTCACTCGGTGAACATGGGTGGGGAAGAAGATGCCCGAAGCCTTCGATAAGTGCGTCCGGGGTGGGGGCCGCGTCCGCACGATCAGTGGCCCCAACAAGCAGATGGGCCTGCGCGCCGGCCAATACCGGCGCATCTGCTTCCCGAAGGGCGGCGGTCACCCAGTGCTCGGCGAGGTCCGGGAGAACGCGCTCTCCCGGGCCCTGCAGAAGGGAGGAAAGAGGGGTGAGTAGCCCGCCCGACGCGCTATGCGCGGAGGCCCCGGCGAGCCTCTCCGAGGCTCGCAGCGGCGAGCCCGCTGCTGCCCCCAGCGGCAAAGCCGCTGTGTGGGCCGCCCTCCCGGAGCGCGCCCGCTCGGTCCTCGCCCTCTACCTGCGGGGCCTCCCCCTCCCAGACATCGCCCGCGAGCTTGCCCTCTCTGAGGGCGAGATCCTCACCATCCTCGAGGGCGCCCCAGCCCGCCGCTACATAGAGCTTCGCCTGCGCGAGGCCGAGAACGAGCTTCAGCACCTTCTGCCGTCAGCAATAGACGCCGTGCGGGCCGGTCTCTCCCATCTCGAGCCCGAGGTCCGCCTCCGGGCCGCCGACCAGTTCTGGAAGCTCACCGGCCGCTACAAGCAGGACGCGGGCTCCGCCCGCGTCAGCGCCGAGGACGTCGTGCAGCAACTCCTCGTCCAGGTCAACATCCACACACAGCAGGAGAAGCCCGATGCTCCGGACCGCTCCTAGCCCCACCCGCATCACCGCCTCCGGCACGGTCGACTCGAGCCGGGGCTTCCTCCACTACGTCGTGCTCACCGCTGGCGATGCCGCCGCCGCTGTCTTGTCCCTAGCCGACGGGGGCAACACCATCCTCACCGTCAAGGCGGCGGCCGCCAGCACCGAGCACGTGATGCTCCCGAACACCCGCTACGGCAGCCTCTCCGCTACCCTGACCGGCACGGGCGCCGAAGCCACCCTGGGCATCTCGAAGTGACCCCGCAGCGTCTCATCATCGAGACCCTATTCCGGATCGTCGACAAGGAGGGGCGGGACCGCGACTTCCTCCTCAACCCCGTCCAGGCCCGGCTCGACGCGGCCCTTACCGGCCGTGACGTGATCCCGAAGGCCCGCCAAGAAGGCGTCTCCACCTACATCCTCGCCCGCTTCACCGCCCTCTGCCTCTCCCAGCGCAACCGCCGCTGCGTAGTCATCTCGCACGATCGGGAGAGCACCCAGCGCATGCTCGCCAAGGTGCGCTACTTCCTCGAGAACCTCAAGTGCCCCCCGCCTGAGATCTCCAACCTAAGCAAGAACGAGATAGTCTTCTCCCGCACCAATAGCATGTTCTTCATCGGCACAGCGGGCAGCCGGGAGTTCGGCCGGGGCGATACCATCACCAACCTGCACTGCTCAGAGGCCGCATACTGGCCCAATCCGAAGGACCTCACCGCCGGCCTCTTCCAGGCCGTCCCACGCGACGGCGAAATCTTCATCGAGAGTACCGGCAACGGGGTCGGCAACTGGTACCACCGCCTATGCATGCGCGCCCAGCGCGGCGAGTCCCAGTGGCGCCTGCACTTCTTCTCCTGGCTCGACTCCCCCGAGTACGAGCTTGACCTCTCCCCCTCCGAAGAACAAGAGATCCTCTCCTCGCTCCGCGAGGAGTGGGAAGAGCCCCACCTAGTCGAGAAGTTCGGCCTCTCCGCCGGCCGCATCGCCTGGCGGCGCCTCAAGCTCGAGGAGCTTGACTACGACCTCACCCTCTTCAAGCAAGAGTACCCAACCACCCTCGACGAGTGCTTCCAGGCGTCGGGCCGGAGCATCTTCCGCTACCGGCTCACCCCGACCGAGGAGTGGGTCCGCACCGAGTATGCCCTCTCCGTGCTGCTCGGGCACCCGC
This sequence comes from Thermoflexales bacterium, assembly GCA_015484715.1. Lineage (GTDB taxonomy): Bacteria > Chloroflexota > Anaerolineae > S140-20 > S140-20 > S140-20. The sequence continues at coordinate 3,910 of WFUY01000379.1, forward strand.
GCCCTGACAAACAGTACATCCTCGGCGTCGACACAGCCGCCGGCGTCGGCCAAGACGCTAGCTGCATCCAGGTCCTGTGCCTCGACCCGCTCGAGCAGGTCGCCGAGTGGCTCGACGACCGGGTCGAGCCCGACATTTTCGCCGGCAAGGTCGCCCTCCTCTCCGAGATGTTCAACAATGCTCCGATCTCCGTCGAGAACAACAACCACGGGGCCCTCGTGATCAACGTCCTGCGGAAGGAGTATCCGCACCTCCAGGTCCTCACCAGCCCGTACACGCCCGGCGAGTACGGCATCCGCACCACCGTCCGTACCAAGCCCCTGCTCATCGGGCACCTCCGGCGCCTCCTCAGCCAGGGCGACCTGATCATACACAGCCAGGAGCTGGCCTCGCAGCTCAGCACCTATATCGAGCACGAAAACGGCAAGCTCGGCGCCGAGGAGGGCTGCCACGACGACGCCGTCATGGCGCTCGCCATGGCCACCGCGCACGTCGAACGCCTGCGGGCGGCCCTGCTGCCCGCCCCATCCGAGCAGAGGGGTCCGAGAGACCCCTTCCTGCTCGATAGCATCCTCGACGAACTGTCCCGGCGGAACGCCCGCCTAGGCTACCCAGCCCAGGTCCTCTGATATGGGAGGGAGGAAACAGCCGTGCGAATTCTCGTACTGTCCCGCGAGGGGGACGGTCTCGGCTTCGCCCAGGCCCTCGCCCGCGAAGGCCACGACGTCCATGTGTGGATCGCCGATCGGCGCGCACGCCGAGCGGGCGTGGGCATCGTCGGCCGGCCGGCTGCCTGGCGCCCCCTCCTTCCCCAGACCGACCTAATCGTGTGCGATATGGTTGGGTTCGGACACCTCCGCCGCCTGTTCGACAAGATGGGGAAGCCGGTCATCTCCTGCCATCCGGACTCCGACCGGGCCGAACTCGACCGCCAGTTCGGGCTCGCCCTGATGCGCCTTGCTGGTATACAGCACCCCCGCACCTGGACCTTCTCTCGCCCGAGCGAAGCTCGGGCCGTGCCCTTCCCGCCGAAGGGCCTTGTGATAAAGCCGAGCGGGAACAAGAGCACCGCCCTGACCACCGTCAACCGCACGCGCGATCAGTATCTCTGGAACCTCGAGAGGCTGCCCGCCGATCAGCCGCTAATCGTCCAGGAGCGGGTCGACGGGATCGAAGTGAGCACCGAGGGCTGGTTCAACGGCCACGACTGGGTCCGCCCGTTCAATCATACCTTCGAGGAGAAGCGCCTGATGGACGGCGGGGTCGGCCCCAACACCGGCTGCATGGGGAATGTCGTGCTCGCCGCGGACGAGAACAGGATCGTCCGGGAGACCGTGCTGAAGCTCACTCCCTTCCTCCGCAAGATCTCCTACCGGGGCCCCGTCGATGTAAACAGCATCGTGAACACGCAAGGCGTGTTCGCCCTCGAGTTCACCATGCGCCCCGGCTACGACGCGATCGAAGCCCTCACCGAACTCCTACGGGAGCCCCTCGGCACCCTCCTCTTTGAAGTAGCAACGGGCGTCAAGCGCGAAATGGACCTGCCCTCCGATGAGTACGGCATTGCCGTGCGCGTGAGCGTACCGCCGTGGCCCCATGCTCGGCCTTCGGCCGAGCAGGCGGGCATGCCCCTCCGCTTCCCGCGCGAGGCTGGCAAGCACGTCTACCTCACCGACGCCTACCTAGAGGACGGGCAGCCCAGATATGCCGCCTTCGACGGTGTCGTCGCCAAGGTCACGGCCCGGGGCCGGAGCCCTAGCGAGGCCAGGGGCAGGGTGTACCGCACCCTCACGAACATGCGCATCCCGGACGCTCAGTACCGCACAGATATCGGCCAGCGGGTGCACAGCAACCTCACCCTCCTGCGCAGCATGGGGTACCTCTGATGCTCGGATATATCCGCAAGCGCCCAGACCTCTCCTTCTGGCAGGAGCAGATTGAGAAGGGCACGGAGTTCCGTAAGCGCGCGGCCAGCGAGTCCGACTGGGAGCAGTGGCGCAAGTACTATCGGGGTGAGTGGGACCCCTCTGTCTGCCCCACCAACCTCCTCTTCAAGATGATCCGCACTCTCGTCCCCCGGGTGTACTTCCGCAACCCGAGCGTCAGTGTGCGGCCGAGCAAGCCGGGCTTCGAGAGTATCGCCCTGGCGAAGATCGTCGAGAGGATCGACAACCGCCTCATCCGCGAGATGCGTGTCAAGCAGCAGATCAAGCGGATGGTCCAGCACGCCGTGATGTTCGGCACGGGCTTCGGCAAGCTCGGCTTCTCCTCCCAGATCAGCACCGAGTTGGAGGAGGGTGAGCGGGCACGCTTCGAGTACAACAGCCTGGTGCAAGAAGGCTTCCCATGGTTCATGGCCGCCCACCCGGGCACGATCATCCTGCCCGCAGGCCTCCAGCGCTTCGAGGACACGCCCTGGATCATTCACCACATCCGGAAGCCCGTCCAGGAGGTGCTAGAAGACCCGCGCTTCCGGAACAAGGAGGAGATCGGCCCCTCCTCTCGTGGCCTGCCCGGGCACGACACCGTTGTCTCCGACTACGTCGAGATGGTTGACCTCTACGAGGTCATCGACAAGCGCACCGGTCGGGTCTTCGTCATCGCCCCACGGGTCACTGACAAGATCCTCCTCGAGGACGAACACGCCCTTGCCATCCTCGGCCGCCTCCCCTTCTACCCCCTCATCTTCAACGAGGACGATGAGCGCTTCTGGGGCATCCCCGACGCGAAGATCCTCGAGCCCCTCGTCCTAGAAATGAACGCCACGAAGACAACCATTCGCAACCACAGGCGCCTGAGCGTCATGCGCATCCTCGCCGGCAAGGGCAGCATCTCGGAGGCAGAGGCCGCCCGCCTTCTCGAGGAGGACGGCCAGCCCGCCGTCATCTGGGCGCAGGATGTGAACGGTGTGAAGCCCGTGCAGCCGGCTGGCATCCCAGAAGACCTCCTCGCCAACTACGAATTCCAGATGCGGGACGTCCGGGAGACCCTCGGCTTCGGGCAGAACCAGTTTGGGGAGTACAAGCCCGGCAGTGGGGATACAACCGCCACAGAGGCCCAGATCGTGGCGATGGCCACCGAGATTCGCATCGACGAGCGGCGGGACATGGTCGCCGACCTGCTCACCGAGCTACTCGAGGATGTCAACCGCCTCATCTTCGAAAACTGGTCGGGTGAGCAGGTCATCGACCTGGTCGGCCCAGCCGGCATGCGCGTCTGGGTCTCCTTCTCCGGCGACCTCCTCAAGAAAGGCGCCTACAGCATATCTATCGACCCAGACAGCAGCCTACCAGAGACGAAGGCGCTGCGCGAGCGCCGAGCCATTCAGGTGTACCAACTCCTGCGGCAGGACCCGAATGTCAACCAGGAGGAGTTGACAAGGTATCTGCTGCGCGAGTTGCAGGGTGTGCAGATGGACAACCTGCTGGCGACCCCTGCCCCGGGCGTCGGTATGAGCCCGGATCAGCCGCTCCCCTTCCAGCAGTTCGTGGAGATGCTCCAGAACGGGGCCAATCTCGGCGTTCCTGTTCCAGGTGAACCCGACGTCGTATTCGACCGGGATGAGGAGGGCAACCTCGTGAGGGTGAAGTGATATGGCCGCCGATCCACAGGAGATAAGGCGCCGCATCGCGGAGCAGATTGGGCTTGCCGAGCCGGAGAACAGGGCCCCGCGCCGGGTCTTCTTCCGCGGCCGGTATCTCGAATTCCCGCCTGACACCTCAGACGAGGAGATCGAGCAGAC
>WFUY01000380.1 GCA_015484715.1 Thermoflexales bacterium
GTCGGGCCGGGCCAGTGGGGCCGGCGGACGCCGGCGGCTCCGGGGGAGGGGGAGATGACGGCTCGAAGAGGCCCGGTGGGGCCGGGATGGCCGCCTCCGTCAGCGGGGGGACCTCCTCACCCCGCAGCCGGGCCGCTGCCCGGAGCACGGCCTGGACCGGCTTGGCGTAGCCCGTGCAGCGGCAGAGGATGCCTGACAGGGCGTCGCGCACCTCCGCCTCGGTGGGGTTGGGCTCCTCGTCCAGGAGGGCCTTGGCCGCCAGGAGCATGGCCGGCGTGCAGTAGCCGCACTGGATCGCCCCCGTTTCGATGAACGCTTCCTGCAGGGCGTGGAGCTGGCGGTGGCCCCTCCAGCCGATGGGGATGGACGCGCCGGGGCGGTCGGCGGGAGCCGTCTGGACGCGGCTCAGCCCCTCGACGGTGGTGATGGCCCGCCCCTGGGCCTGGGGAGCCAGCATCGTGCAGGCGGTGCGGGGGGTGCCGTCCACCAGGACGGTGCAGGCCCCGCAGGTGCCATCCTCACAGCCGTGCTTGACGCTGAAGAACCCCTCCCGCCGCAAGAGGGTCAGAAGGGTTTCGTAGGGTGTTGCCTCGACCTCGTAGGGTTCGCCGTTGATGGTCAGGTGGATCCTCATCGTGCTTCTCCTGAGGTGGGGGAAGTCAACCGAGTTGTTGTTTCCAATTATACCCATCCCGCCATTTCTTGCCAGTGAGGCACGATAGCCCCTTCCAACCACCTGACCATCTGGCCGCTCTGCGGTATAATTGGGCAAGGTTCCCCCACGATACTTGGAAGGGAGAGGCATCCTATGTTCCGAAAGATCCTGGTCCCTTTGGATGGCTCGGCGATGGCCGAGCAGGTCTTCCCCCTAGTGCAAGAGCTGGCCTGGAAGTTCGACGGCCAGGTGACGCTTCTGAGGGTCGTCGCGCCCATCAGCCCATCCCTGGCTGCTGAGACAGGGGCGGAGTGGTTCCTCCAGCAGCGGGAGATTGCCCGCCGGGCGGCGGAGGAGTACCTGCGGGTCAAGCAGGGTGAGCTCCAAGCCCAGAACATCCCCACCCAGTTCGTTGTGCTGGAGGGGAATGTGCCGGAGATGATCCTCTCTTTTGCCGAACAGGGAGGCTTCGACTTGATCGCGATGGTCACCCACGGGCGCTCGGGCATCAGCCGCTGGGCCCTGGGCAGCGTGGCCGAGAAAGTGGTGCGTGGTTCCCACTGTCCGGTGCTCCTGGTGCGGGGGCGTCAACCTCGCGTGGCATAGCAGGGACCGATGGTCATCCGGGGAAGCTGCCGGGGACAGCCGATCATCTTCAGCCGGCGGGCCGGCTCCTGGACGGTGGCCCTCGACCGCGATACGGTCTTGGCTTACGACGGGGAGGGCCGTCTTTGGAGTGCCTACCTGGAAGGTCGCCACTACCGACGTGGGCTGGACAACCGGGTGCTGGAGAAACGGCGGGAGGGAGGGCAGCGCCGGCGCCGCTGGCTCCCCCCGGCCGAGCGCGATGGCCTGCTCGACAGGATCGCCGCCCTGCTCCGCCGGCGCACCGCCGACCTCTCCCTGGAGGCCTCTTCCGACGAGGAGACAGACCTGCGCCGTCAACTGGCCCGGGCCATCGCTTTCGGTGCCCAAGCCGCCCGAGAAGACGCGCAACGCTACCACCGGATCTACAAGCCGGTGGGCATCCTCCCCCCTGACCAGTACCTGGCCTTCGTCGCCCAGATCACCGAGGGCTGCTCCTTCAACACCTGCACTTTCTGCGGCTTCTACAAGGAGCGCCCCTTTCGCATCAAGGGCCCCGGCGAAGTGCGGGACCACATCCGGGCCGCCCTCGACTTCCTGGGGGAGGGCCTTCCCCTGCGCCGCACCATCTTCCTGGCCGACGCTAACGCCCTGGTGATCCCCCAGCCGCGACTGGTGGAGCTGTTCCAGGTCGTCGGCGAGATGCTCCCTCTGGCGGGGTCCCATCGGCGAGGGGAGTTGCCCCACGCCGTGGCCTCCCACCGCTTCCAGGGGATCTACGCCTTTCTGGATGGCTTCTCCGGTCGCAAGAAGCGGCCCCAGGACTACGCCCGGCTGGCAGCGATGGGGCTGCGGCGGGTCTACATCGGGCTGGAGAGCGGGCACGACCCGCTGCTCTCCTGGC
>WFUY01000381.1 GCA_015484715.1 Thermoflexales bacterium
CCCGGGTGGAAGCCCAGTTAGGCCTGGGGAAACGTTGGCTCTTCCGCCGCCTGCTTGCCACCGCCCGCCGCTTCGCCCAACTGCGGGAGAACCTCAAGTACCACTTCGTGATGGCCTATAGCTACCTACGCGACCACTACCTGGCCCAGGCCCGCCAGTTGATCGCCGTGGGGCGACTGACCGAGGTCCGAGGGATCTTCTTCCTGACCGAGGCAGAGGTAGAGGCCCTAATCGCGGGGAACCTGCCGCCGGCCGAGGCGGGGGCACGGATCGCCCACCGCCTGGAGGAGTGGCGCAAGGCCCGAGGCCTCCCCTCTCCTTCGGTCCTGCGCCAGCGGCCCGACGGCTCTCTGGAGGCTCGTGAAGAGGCGACTTCTTGGGAGATCGCGGTCCGACGGATGATGCAGGGGGTGGCGGCCAGTCCCGGTCAGGTCGTCGGACCAGCCCGGGTTGTGCACAACCTGGACGAAGCCCGAACCCTCCGCCCCGGAGAGGTCCTGGTCGCCCCGGCCATCACGCCGGGATGGTCGCCGCTGCTCCTCACCGCCGGGGGGCTGGTCACCGAACGAGGAGGGATCCTCTCCCACGGCGCGATCCTAGCCCGCGAATACGGCCGGCCCGCCGTCCTCAACGTCCCTCAGGCCACCCGTCGCCTCCGCACCGGCCAGCGCCTCCGCGTGGACGGGAGCCGGGGTGTCGTCGAAGTCCTGCACTCGTAGAGTGGCCTCTCCCGGCCGGATCAGAGCGCGGCGTAACCGCTGCCGATCGGGAACCCCTTCCCCTTCAGCAGGTTGACGAACTCCTCCTGGGCAGCGGCGTGGTCGAAGCTGACGAAGAGGGTCTGAAGCTTCCCCTGTGCGTCCTTGTGGCGCAACCGCACCGCCGGACGATCCCTCCAGCCGTACAGCACGCCCGTCTCGACCGCCGTCACGTTGAGCGGCTCCAGGATCACCCCCCAATCCGACTCCACCCGACGCAAGGGAATGCCGTAGACCCGAACCGTCAGGATGTGGTGGATGTAAACCATCAACCGCCGACCTTCCAGCGACACGATGTTGGCCGCAGCGTTCTTGAACTTACGGCTGCCCTTGCCCACCTCAACGATCGGGGAGACGTTGGAGAGCCGCTGAAAGCGCCCCGTCGCCCTGACGTCCGCTTTGCCCAGGGACGCGGCCACCGCCGCCGGGTCAATGGGCTTCGGGGCGAAGACCGCGTTGGGGAAGAAGAAAGCAGCCACACTCGCCAGGCTGATCAGCGCCAGCCCCGCAGCAAGCGCTAGGTTCACCCCAACACCGGGTGGTCTCTGGTCCATCCCGATGTAGAGATCGGACGTCGTGTTCAGGCCGGCGCTCCGGAGATCAGGCAGGTCTGAAGCGACGAGCTCGCGCAGGTCCGTGCTCGTGCTGCGGGTAAGTCCTGTGATGATCGCCAGTTCCGCCCGCTCCTCGGAAGGCACCCGCTGAGAGCTCTGGACCAGCACCATATCGCCTGACCGGGCGTCGGCCAGGAAGAAGTACTCGGCCGTCGTCCGGCCATCCTCCGTCCTGTAATAGACAGCCGGATACAGGGCGATCCCCGACACAGTGACGTAACGGTTGTTCCCGATCTCACCGCCTACCAGTTGCCCGATCTCCACCTCCATTGGCCCGTCTTGGTTCCGCATCGCCACAGACAGGTTGGCGAGGACGACGGCCAGAAAGATGAGGGCGAAGACCAGAACTGGGCCCGCGACCCTCTTCATACCACCAATGCGTCCCTTCCAACGGAGAACTGACTCATTCATCTTTGCCTCTTCATCATTCATTGTGTTCTGCGATCCGTTCATAGAACCCGTTTGCCCCCCTAGACACGAGGGCGAAGATAGGACACGGATGACCTAGACCCAACGGGCTTGCACAGATATTCCCACAGAATCCGCGTTCATCCGTCGCATCCGTGGGCATCTGTGTCCCATCCCCCCCATCACCGCACCGGCCCCGGCGCCGGCTACGAGAGCGGCGGCTCGCCCCGCAGACGGCGGACGAGCCCCCAGACGTAGCGACGGGTTCGGCGCCAGGAGGAGCGGATGCGGGCAGCCAGGCTCCGGGTGCGCTCCCGCAGCCGGCGGCGAGGTGTGGGCGGTGCCACGG
>WFUY01000382.1 GCA_015484715.1 Thermoflexales bacterium
CGACGGGACGCCTGACGCTGTCGAGGGGACCGGCGATGCCGATGGCGATGGTATCCCCAACTTCCTGGATGCCGACGACACCGATGGCCCCGACGCGGACCAGGATGGCGATGGGCTGACCAACAGCCAAGAAGCAGCCATCGGCACCAACCCCAACAGCGGGGACTCCGACGGCGACGGCATTGACGACGCCACCGAGGTAGGTGATCCCGCCAGCCCCACCGACAGCGATGGCGACGGCACCATAGACGCCCTGGACGCCGATTCGGACAACGATGGTATCCCCGACGCCACCGAGGGGACCGGCGACGCCGACAACGACGGCACCCCCAACTACCTGGACACCGACGCCGACGGCGATGGCGTTGCCGACAGTGTTGAAGGAACGGGTGATGCCGATGGGGATGGCGTGGCTGACTACCTGGATCCCGACATCCAGGCCGGAGCCGACAGCGACGGGGACGGCATCCCCGACACCGACGAGGGGAACGGCGATACCGATGGGGACGGTACCCCCAACTACCAGGATACCGATGCTGACGGCGATGGGATTCCCGACGCCGCTGAGGGGACAGGCGACGCCGATGGCGATCTCACCCCCAACTTCTTGGACACCGACTCCGACGGCGACACCATCCCCGACGCCGTCGAGGGGGCCGAGGACGCCGATGGCGACGGCACGCCCAACTTCCTGGACCTGGACTCCGACGGCGATACCATCCCCGACGCCGTCGAGGGGGCCGAGGACGCCGATGGTGACGGCACGCCCAACTTCCTGGACCTGGACTCCGATGACGACGGCATCCCTGATGCCATCGAAGGGGCCGACGACGCCGACGGCGACGGCACGCCCAACTTCCTGGACCTGGACTCCGACGGGGACGGCATCCCCGACAGCGTGGAATCGGGTTGTGCCCCTGTCATTTCCAGCGCGGGACTCCTCCGGCCGGCCGATGGGGACAACCTCTGCACCAACCCGGATCGGGATAGCGACGGGGATGGAACCCCCGACTTCCTGGACACCGACTCCGACGACGACGGGCTGTCGGACGCCCAGGAGTGGAGCAGTGGTCCCGACGACCCGTTGGCCGGCTGCACAGCCAACGATCCCGTGTGCACCGACAACGACGCCGACGACGATGGGATCCCCAACTATCTGGACAACGATAGCGATGGGGACGGGATCCCCGACAGCCAGGAAGGGCTGAAGGATAGCGACCGAGACGGCATTCCCGACTATCTGGACCCCGATGCCGCCGCCGGTGGTGGCTACTCCTACGCTGTCTACCTGCCCTTGGTGATCGGAGGAGGCCGCTAAACCAAGAATTGCTTTCAGCCAATCGTGGAAAGAGGATGCGGGTGGCGTTGCGCCACCCGCATCGGCTTTCCCCAGGCTTTGCACCGCCCGATGTAGCCCACCGGCGCTTGACCAATTCCTACTGTTCGATGTAGAATAGGCCATATTCTGGGTACAGGAGAAGATGTCCGAGAAGGCATAGGGAAAAAAGGAGCGGTGACCATGAGAGGCATCATTCGGATCGCAGGAACGGCTCTGATCGTGGGGATTGCGCTGACCTTGCTCTTCGCCCTCTTGTCCAGCCGCGTTGGGCAAGCAGCATCGCTCACCGTCAACACCCTCGTGGACGAAAGCGACGGCGATTGCGGCGGGAGTGGAAATCCGGGGACGGATGGGGACTGCTCGCTGCGGGACGCGATCGCCTACGCCAATGCCAACTCGGGGGCCGACAGCATTACCTTCAACACCGGCGGGGTGATCACGATCACCCTCGGCTCCCTGACCATCAGCGACGATGGGACGACCATTGACGGCGATCTGGATAACGATGGGACACCCGACGTGGAGATCCGCTACAGCAGCGGTTCCGTGGGGACCAACACCGGCCTGCTCATCATCCAATCCTCCAACAACCGGATCGAGGGGTTGTCCATCACCGGTTCACCGGAGAACGGCATCCTCGTGAACGGTAATGGAACACAAGCGAACGACAACCAGATCGTGAACAACTGGATCGGCCTGGACCTGAGCGGTGCCAGCCGGAGCAACGCCAAGCGGGGAATCTACATCTACCACGTGTCCGGTCCTGGCAGCGGCGCTGTGGGCAACGTTGTGCAAGGTAACATCCTCTCCGGGAATGGGAGCAACGGCCTGCGCGTCTTCGATGCTTTGGGCACCCAGGTGCTGAGCAACACCATCGGCCTCGACGCCACAGGGACCATCACGCGGTCCAATGGCTCCAGCGGCATCGCCCTCTTTGGCGCGGTGACGACGACGATCCAGGGGAACCTCATCTCGAGCAACGGCCTCCACGGCATCTACCTCACAGGCACCCAGCAGGTGACCATCGTCAACAACATCATCGGCCTGAACGCGGCCGGCAACGCGGCCCGGGGCAATCAGGGGACCGGGGGGATCTACGCCGATGCCAACGTCGTGGGCCTCACCATCCAGGGCAACACCGTCTCGAGCAACCGCTACAACGGCATCTACCTGGGTCCCAACACCACCCAGGCCGTCATCGTCGGCAACAAGATCGGCACCGACCTCACCGGCACCGTCGGGCTGGGGAACGGGCGGACGACGAACCGGGATGGCATCCAGATGGTGAACGCCTACACCAACACCATCGGCGGCCCCAACGCCTCCGACCGCAACATCATCGCCCACAACGGGCGGGCCGGCATCTTCATCAGCGGGACTCAGGCCCTCCACAACGTGATCCAAAACAACTACATCGGCACGGGCGTCAACGGTAGCGAGGACCTGGGGAATGGGGACCTGGGCTCCTTCAGCGATACAGGGGCCGGCGGCCTCTACCTCTACGATGGCGCGGGTTACAACGTGATCCAGGACAACCGGATCCGCTTCAACTACATCGGCCTTCGCTTCTCAGGAGGGAGTGGTACCTCCCTCGTGACCCCGCCTCAGCACAATCTGGTCCTGACCAATACCGTCACCTCCAATGACAAGTACGGGATCGTCAACCAGACGACCCACCGCAACAGCGCCCCTTACACCACGCCTGCTTCCGGCGACAACCTGATCCAGGGCAACGTGATCACCGGCACCGGTCAGGGGTGCACCTACGCTTGGTGTACCGGCATCGGCGTCTTCAACTACGGCGGTTCGCCACGCCTCGTCAGCAACACCATCGCCCAGAACAAGGATTTCGGCATCGTCAACCGGGTCTATTTCGGGACCGACGGGCCGGACAACGCGGCGGACGACCTCCTCTCGATGCCCTACATCGCCGGCAACACCATCAGCGGCAACGGCAACGACGGCATCCAGTCCCGGGACACGGCCCCGCTGAACAAGGCCACCCTGTTGCAGGACAACACCTTCGGCAACAACAGCGGTGAGCCCCACATCTCCCAGCGCTGGTTCGTCGCCGTCGAGGTGGTCAGCGGCACCCAGACGCTCACCAGCGGCCTGATGGTGACCATCACCCGCCAGGACGGCGGCCAGGCATGCCCCAGCGGCCCCTGTGTGGGCAGCAGCTTCGCCTCGGCCGGCGGCAGCGACGGCATCTGGGGACCCACGGGCATCTCTTACGGCAACGTGGAGAACGAAAGCGACGGCACCACCACCTGGTTCGAGGTCATCGAGTACGAGGTGGACTGGCAGGGCAACTGGGTGACCTACACCTCCCACCTGGTCCAGGTCGGCGGTGCCCAGTTGGGCTCCCGCTACTTCGACTTCGACGGCATCACCACCACCACCGAGGTCTCCGGCGAGGTCAACCTGCCCTTCTGCCGCGCCACCGGCATCCTCAGCGACCCGACCCAGACCCTCTGCCGCTACCAGATCGCCCAGATCAACGTCTTCGCCGCCTCCAGCGACGGAGACTACGACGACGACGGCATCCCCGACACCGTTGAGGGGACCGGGGACAGCGACGGCGACGGCACCCCCGACTACCGGGACACCGACAGCGACAACGACGGCATCCCCGACGCCGACGAGCGAATCTGCTCTACCGGCGTCGGCTCGGGCGACCCTTGCGACAGCGACGGTGACGGCACCCCCGACTACCGGGACGGCGATAGCGACAACGACGGCATCCCCGATAGCGTCGAGGGGACCGGGGACAGTGACGGCGACGGCATTCCCAACTACCGGGATACCGATAGCGATGGCGACGGCATCCCCGACGCCGACGAGCGGACCTGCTCCTCCGGCGTCGGCTCCGGCGACCCCTGCGACAGCGACGGCGACGGCACCCCCGACTACCAGGATGCCGACAGCGACAACGACGGCGTGGCCGACAGCGCCGAGGGGAGCGGGGACACCGACGGTGACGGCGTACCCAACTACCGGGACACCGACAGCGACAACGACGGCGTGCCCGATGATCAGGACACCGACGACGACAACGACGGCATCCCCGACACCGAAGAGGGGCTGGTGGACAACCCCGGCACGGGGAACGACAGCTCCGTGGACAGCGATGGAGATGGCCTGCCCGACTACCTGGACGCCGACAGCGACAATGACGGCGTGCCCGACTGGGCGGAGGCCGGTTGCACCACAGTCCCCACGGGAGGCGCAACCTGCCCCCATCCCGACCAGGACACGGACGGCGATGGCACACCGGACCGGTTGGATACCGACAGCGATGGCGACGGCACGCCCGATGGCGACGAGTGGTACGACGGCACCAGCGGGGACGAGTTCTGCAGCAACACGACGGTGGACAGCGACGGCGACGGCATTCCCAACTGCCAGGACAACGACGTGGACGGGGATGGCATCCCCAACTTCCAGGACCCCGACAGCGATGGCGATGGGGTGCCCGACACCGACGAGAGTCACACCGATCCAGAGCCTCCCCCCTTCGGCCATGACGGGCTGCCGGCCTGGCTGGACCCGGTCCGGCGCATCTTCCTCCCCATCGTGACCAGGAATCAGGACTAGTGAGCTTCCCGGAGAGCGAACAGGCCAGGCTCCGGAGCCTGGCCTGTTCCATTCCTTCTTGCTTTTTCCTCTCCCGTATGCTATAATCTGCTCGGTGCTTCCACGTGAGCTCCCCGCGAAGCGTCCAGCCAGGGATAGACCAACAGGCGAGGAGAGGGAATCATGGCCGAAACGACCGTTCCCTCGTCCGAGGGTGGGCGGGGATTGACCCGACACGGCGTGTCAGGCCCTTCCTGGCTGGCCTCGTTGGGTTTTCCTCCAGCGGATACCGTTGCCATTGACCCCTTCATCCAACTCCGATTTAGGCCAAGGGAGTTCGGTGAAATCTCCCTGCATAGGGGGGCATCCGGGCCCTCCTCCAGAAGGTATTCCCCCTGCGAACGACCCCAGACTGCGGCACCGACCCGCTTCTGATGGGCGGTGGTGCTCGCGTAGAGGCTTTTGCGAACCTCGTTGTGCGTGAGAGGAGGAATTTGTGGACGGTGCTTCGGAACGCGGGATCGTCCAGATGGCTGTGGAGAACCTGGTTCTCCACTTCGGCGGCGTCGCTGCTCTGGCCGGCGTCAGCCTGGAGGTCTACCAGGGCGAGATCCTGGCCATCATCGGCCCCAACGGTGCCGGCAAGACCAGTCTCCTCAACTGCGTCAGCGGCCTCTACCGCCCGACCGAGGGGCGCATCACCTTCGAGGGAGAAGAGATCACCCGCCTCTCCCCCCACCAGATCGCCCGGCTGGGCATCGCCCGCACCTTCCAGAACATCGAACTCTTCCGGGGCATGACCGTGCTCCAGAACCTGATGCTGGGTCGACACATCCATATGCGGACAGGACTGCTCAGCGGCGGCCTCTTCTGGGGACGAGCTCAGCGGGAGGAGGTGGAACACCGGCGGATCGTTGAGGAGATCATAGACTTCCTGGAGATCGAGCCGATCCGCAAGAAGGTGGTCGGCAGCCTCCCCTACGGCCTTCAGAAGCGGGTCGAGCTGGGGCGGGCTCTGGCCTTGGAGCCCAAAATCTTGCTCCTCGACGAGCCCATGGCCGGGATGAACGTCGAGGAAAAAGAGGACATCGCCCGTTTCATCCTCGACATCAACGAGGAGCGAGGTGTGACCATCGTCCTCATCGAGCACGATATGGGCGTGGTCATGGACATCTCCGACCGGGTGGTGGTCCTGGACTTTGGCCGTCTCATCGCCGAGGGATCGCCGGAGGAGGTCAGGAACAACCCTCTGGTCATCCAGGCCTACCTGGGGCAGGGGAGTGGGGCGTACACCCTGTGAGAGGGGACAGCCTATGGTGGTGTGCGAGACGATCGCTGACCTCCGGGCGGCGCGGGCGAATCTGCCAGCGCCTGTAGGCTTTGTGCCCACGATGGGCTACCTGCACGCCGGCCATATGGCGCTGGTGCACCGGGCGAAACAGGAAAACGCAGCCACGGTGGTCAGCATCTTCGTCAACCCCATCCAGTTCGACCGGGCTGAGGACCTGGCCCGCTATCCCCGGGACTTGCCCCGTGATATGCGCCTCCTGGAAGAGGCCGGCGTGGACCTGGTCTTCATCCCCTCCGTCGAGGAGATGTACCCGGCGGGCTTTCGGACCGTCGTCCACGTCCGGGAGATCACAGAGGTTCTGGAGGGGAAGCACCGCCCTGGCCACTTCGACGGCGTGACGACGGTGGTGACCAAGCTGCTCAACATCGTTCAGCCCGATCGTGCCTACTTCGGTCAGAAGGACGCCCAACAGGCGATCGTGGTCAAGCAACTCGTCGCCGACCTCAACATCCCCGTCGAGATCCGGGAGGTGGCAACGGTGCGTGAGCCCGATGGGCTGGCCCTGAGCTCGCGCAATGTACTGCTCTCCCCGGCGGGACGGGCCGTTGCCCCCACCCTCTACCGGGCCCTGCGGGCGGCTCAGACCGCTTGGCAGGGAGGGGAGCGCGACGCAGACCGACTGCGGGCCATCGCCCGCGAGGAACTGGCTCAGGAACCGCGCATCGAGGTGGAGTACGTCAGCCTGGCCGACCTGGAGACGCTTCAGGAGCTGGAGGGAGAGGTCAGGCGAGGGCTGCTCTCCCTGGCCGCCTGGATTGACGGCGTCCGCTTGATTGACAACGTGCGCCTGGAGAGCATCCAGGACACAACCTGAGACGGGGGTGACCAGATCCTCCGTCCAGGGCAGGAGACGGATTTGGAACCATTGACTCTGTAGACAACGCTCGTATCTATTCAGCTTACCCTCCCGCAGGTCACCGGTCGAGGGCGCTTTCAGCCTCGATGGGCTATTTGAAGCACGGTTTCGCGTCGGAAACACGCCTAACCTGCGGGAGGGTGAACAGTTACCAACGCTCAAGCGGTGAGGGCTTATGGAAGACACGCTGCCGAAGCTGCTGGTTCGGAACGGTCGCCAGTTTGGCGACCGGGTGGCCCTGCGGGAAAAGGAGTTCGGCATTTGGCAGGAGGTCACCTGGGCCGAGTACGTGGAGCACGTGCGCCTCTTCTCCCTGGGGCTCATCAGCCTGGGGCTCCAGCCGGGAGACAAGATCGCCATCATCGGAGACAACCGTCCCGAGTGGCTCTACGCCGAACTGGCTGCCCAGGCCGCCGGCGCCATCTCCATGGGCATCTACCAGGACTCCATCGCCAGCGAGGTCCAGTACCTGGCCGATTTCTGCGACGCCCGCTTCCTCATCGTCGAGGACCAGGAACAGGTGGACAAGGTGCTGGAGGTGTGGGACCGGCTCTCTAAGGTGGAGCGGGTCATCTACTACGATCCCAAGGGGCTGCGCAACTACCCGGAGCCCTTCTTGCTCTACTTCCCCGACGTGGAGGAGATGGGGCGCGTCTATGCCCGCTCCCACCCAGGGCTGTTTATGGAAAACGTGCGGCGCACCGAGCCCAACCACGTTGCCATCCTCTCCACCACCTCCGGCACCACGGGCAAGCCGAAGCTGGCGATGCTCACCCACCGCAACTTGCTCAGCATGGCCCGCAACCTGCTGGCCGTGGACCCGATGGAGCCCGAGGACCAGTTCGTCTCCTTCCTGCCCCTGGCCTGGATCGGCGAGCAGATGATGTCCGTCTCCAGCGCCCTGTGGGTTGGCTTCACCGTCAACTTCCCCGAGGAGCCGGAGACCGCCCAGGAGAACATCCGCGAGATCGGTCCCCGGGTGATCTTCTCGCCCCCCCGCATCTGGGAGAGCATGGTCTCCCAGGTCCAGGTGAAGATCGAGGATAGCACCTGGCTGAAGCGATTGGTCTACAACTGGGCGATGCCTATCGGCTATGCGATGGCCGATACCCGCTTTGAGAAGCGGGAGCCCTCCCTGACCCTGCGGCTCAAGTACCGGCTGGCCGACTGGCTCGTCTTCCAGCCTATCAAGGACAAGCTGGGGCTGCGCTTCGTCCGTCGCGCTTACACGGGGGGCGCAGCCCTAGGCCCCGATGTCTTCCGCTTCTTCCACGCCCTGGGCGTCAACCTCAAGCAGATCTACGGCCAGACGGAGATCAGCGGCATCTCCGTGGTCCACCGGGATGGAGACATCAAGTTCCAGACCGTCGGGCTGCCCATCCCGGAGACGGAGGTGCGCATCGCCGAGAACGGTGAGATCCTCTCCCGAAGCCCCGCCGTCTTCATCGGCTACTACAAGAACCCAGAAGCGACGGCGGAAACGCTGAAAGATGGCTGGCTCTACTCGGGCGACGCCGGCTATTTCGACGAAGACGGCCACCTCATCGTCATTGACCGGGCCAAGGACGTGATGACGTTGCACGACGGCACCAAGTTCTCGCCCCAGTTCATCGAGAACAAGCTCAAGTTCAGCCCTTACATCCGTGAGGCGGTGGTCTTCGGCGGGGATCGCCCCTTCGTCAGCGCGATGATCAACATTGACTTCGCCAACGTGGGCAAGTGGGCCGAGAAGCACCAGGTTCCCTACACCACCTACACCGACCTGGCCCAGAAGCCTGAGGTGTACGACCTCATTCGCAAGGATGTGGAGCGGACCAACAAGGACCTGCCGCCGGCGGCCCGTATCCAGCGCTTCCTCCTCCTGCACAAAGAGCTGGACGCCGACGACGCCGAGCTCACCCGCACGCGCAAGGTCCGCCGCCGCTTCATCGCCCAGCGCTACGAGAACTTGGTGGGGGCCCTCTACAGCGACCGGGACAGCATCGCTGTGGAGACGGTGATCACCTACCAGGATGGGCGCACGGCCACCATCCAGACCGCACTGCGCATCGAGACGATGGATGGGGAGCTCACCGGTAGCTGACGGGGTTGGCCCCTTCTCGATTGCACTGGGCTTTTGAAGTCCCCCTTCCTCAACCGGACGTTCAGGACTCTTCCCATCCGCGAGGCATCCAGATAACGTCAGGGGTTCGCTTATGGAAAAGCTGGTGCAGTTGACCGTCTCCGGTCTGACCAACGGGGCGATCTACGCCCTGGTCGCCCTGGGGTTCGTCCTCATCTACAAATCCAGCGATGTCCTCAACTTCGCCCAGGGGGAACTGCTCCTCTTCGGTGCCTACCTCACCTTCTTTTTCGTCGCCCAGCAGGGGCTGATCTGGCCCCTGGGCGTGCTGCTGACTCTGGTGGTCGCCGTCTTCATCGGTGTGCTCATCGAGCGCTTCGTCCTCCGTCCCCTCATCGGCGAGCCCATCATCTCGATGATCATGGTCACCATCGGCCTCTCCAGCCTCCTCAAGGCCATCGTCAACGCCATCTGGGGGCCGGTGCCCCGAGAGTTCCCCCCCTTCATCCCCAGTCACGAGGTCTACCTGGGTACGGCCGTGGTGGGGATGGATCGCCTGCTGGCCATCGTCATCGCGCTGATCCTGCTGGGGCTCTTTTCCCTCTTCTTCCGCTACTCGCGGGAGGGGATCGCTATGCGAGCCATCGCCGACGACCAGCAGGCCGCCCTCTCGATGGGCATCAGCGTCCGGCGGGTCTTCGCCGTCTCCTGGTCCATCGCCGCCGCCACCGCTGCAGTGGGCGGCGTAATGGTGGCCAACATCGTGGGGGTGAGCGGGGATGTGAGCGGTGTTGGCCTGCGGGTCTTCCCCGTCGTCATCCTGGGAGGGTTGGATTCCATCCCCGGGGCCATCCTGGGCGGGGCCATCATCGGCCTGCTGGAAGCTTACACCGGCGGCTACATCGGCCAAGGGCTCAGTCAGGTGATCCCTTTCATCGTCCTGGTCCTCATCCTGATGGTCCGTCCCTACGGCCTCTTCGGGCAGGAGATCATCGAGCGGGTATAAGCGAGGAAATACGCTATGGAATGCGGCATCTTCCACACTACCTATCAGCAGGATATGGCCTTCCGCCACACGTGGATGGAGAAGGCGCGCCTGGTGCTCTTGCTGGGGTTCATCATCATCTTCCCCTTCGTGGCGAACCGCTACTGGCTGACGCTGGCCAACCAGATCGGGCTGGCGGCCATCGGGGCCATCGGCCTCAACATCCTGACCGGGTTCACGGGCCAGATCTCCCTGGGGCAGGGGGCCTTTATGGCCGTGGGGGCCTACGGGGCCGGCATCATGGCCAACCGGCTGGGCTGGCCCATCTGGCTGACCATCCCGGCCGCCAGCCTGCTGACCGCCGGTGTGGGGGCCATCTTCGGCATCCCCTCCCTGCGGCTGAAGGGGCTCTACCTGGCCATCGCCACCCTGGCGGCCCAGCAGATCATTGACTGGCTGATCACCCACTGGACAAGCCTGACCGGCGGGGTGGAAGCCCTGGTCCTCCGACGGGAGGCAAACGTCGTGCTGGGGGTCGCCCTGCGCGGTGACCGGACTTTCTACTGGATCATCATGGCCTTTGCCGCGGCCACAACCCTCTTCACCGCCAACCTCTTCCGCACCCGGGTCGGGCGGGCCTTCGTCGCCATCCGGGACCAGGACATCGCAGCCGAGGTGATCGGGATCAACCTCTTCCTGTACAAGCTGCTGGCCTTCGCCACCTCGTCCTTCTTCGTCGGGCTCACCGGCGCGCTCACCGCCCACTACCGGGGCATCATCTCCTGGGAGCGTTTCACCATCGAGACCTCCATCCTCTACCTGGCGATGATCATCATCGGCGGCCTGGGGTCGGTCTCCGGTTCCATCTATGGTGCTGCTTTCATGGTCCTGGTGCCGGCCTTCATCACCAACGTGGGCCGCCAGTTCCAGACCACCATCCCGGCCATGGCCCAGTTGCTCCCCTTCATCCAGCAAGGCATCTTCGGCATTGTGATCATCTTCTTCCTGGTGATCGAGCCCGAGGGGCTGGCCAAGATCTGGCGCGACATCAAGAGCTACTTCGCCCTATGGCCCTTCTCCTACTGACCGTATCCAACCTTTGTCATCCTACTGACGAGAGGAGTGAGTGATGCTTGTTCGAGACCGTATGACGCCCAATCCTGTGACCGTTACGCCTGAGACCTCCTTTCCTGAGGCCTTCCGCCTGATGCGGGAGCATCGTTTCCGCCGGCTACCCGTGGTGGACAAGAAGGGGCGCCTGGTAGGGATTGTCGTTGAGAAGGACATGCTCCACGCCTCCCCTTCGGCCGCCACCAGCCTCAGCGTCTTTGAGATCAACTACCTGCTCTCCAAGCTGAAGGTCGAAGAGGTGATGACCAGCCCTGTGATCACCGTCGAAGGGGACCTGCCTGTGGAAGAAGCGGCTCGCATCATGGTCGAGCACAAGATCGGCAGCCTCCCCGTTGTGGATGACGGCAAGCTGGTGGGCATCATCACCGAAACCGACATCTTCAAGCTGTTCGTGGAGATCTTGGGAGGGGGCGAGTGCCCCGTGCGGATCACCATCCGCGTCCCCGATCTCCCCGGACAGTTGGCCCGGGCCACCAGTGTCATCGCTTCCATCCAGGGCAACATCCACGCCATTGGCAGCTTCAAAGGGGATGATCCGGAGCATCTCTTCATCACGATGCGCATTGAGGGCGCGGGTGAGGAAGCCATCCGTCGGGCGTTGCAGGAGGCCGGCATCGAGTTGGTCAACGTCTGGGTGGCTCCCTGCGAGTAGGGTCTGACCTGGACCGGGACAGGGGGACGGCTCCCACCGCCAGGAGCGATCGGAGCCGTCTCCCGATTTCCCTCTCAGGCTGAGCTTGGCGCGGAGGATGGGGAGATGCCAAGAGACCGACCAGCAGAAAGGAGGTGAGCGCCCAAAACGGAGACCAAGGCCCTGGAGCGACCATCTGTAGCCAGACCTTTTGCACAAGGAGGAGAGCTATGAACCGCAAGCTGTCGGCTGTTCTCACCATCGTGCTCCTCTCCACCCTCGTCGTCACGGCCTGTGGGGGAGGAGGGGGAGCCAAAGGTGGCCCCATCAAGGTCGGTGCAATCTTCGACCTGACCGGCCCCACTTCCGACGTGGGCACGCCCTACTCCGAAGGGGTGCGTGACTACGTGGAGTGGCTGAACGGCAAGGGCGGCGTCGAAGGCCGTACCATCGAGCTGATCTTCCAGGACTACGCCTACAAGGTGGACCAGGCTGAGCAGCTCTACTCCCAGTATGTCCAGGAGGGCGTGGTAGCCTTCATGGGGTGGGGCACCGGCGATACGGAGGCGCTGCGAGGGCGCATCGCTGAGGACAAGATCCCCTTCATGTCCGCCTCCTACTCGGCCAACCTGGCCAAGATTGACGAGGCCCCCTACAACTTCCTGGTGGGCACCACCTACTCCGACCAGTTCATCATCGTCCTTCAGTGGATCCTGGACGACTGGAAGGCCAAGGGGATGAGCGGCAACCCCAAGGTCGTCCTCTTCCACCATGACAGCCCCTTCGGCCTCTCCCCCTGGGAGGATGGCAAAGCTTTCGGAGAGCCCAAGGGCATTGAGATGATGGAACTGGCCCAGCCCAAGGGAGCCACGGACTTCACCGCTGAACTGACCCGGATTCGGGACTTCGGGGCCAACTACGTGGTGATGCAGACGGTCTCCAGCCCGGCTGCGATGGCGTTGAAGAACGCCCAGAGCCTGGGCATGACAGATGAGGTCCAATTCATCTGCCTCAACTGGTGCGCCGATGAGATTCTGATCAACTTGGCCAAGGACGCGGCCGAAGGGGTCATTGGCGCGATGCCCTTCACGCCTCCCAGCGTCTCCGTCCCCGGCATGAAGGATGCCGACGAGTTCCTCAAGGGCAAGGGCTCCTCCCTGCAGGAGAAGGGACTCCACTACATCCAGGGCTGGTGGACGATGGCCGTGATGACCGAGGGCATCCGCAAGGTGGTCAAGGACGGGAAGGAGGTCAACGGCGAGAACATCCGGGCCGCCCTGGAGAGCCTGCAGAACTTCGACACGGGTGGCGTCACGGCCCCCGTCTCTTTCTCCCCCACCGATCACCGGGGGACCAAGTCCCTGCGCCTCTTCAAGGTCGAGAACGGCCAGTGGGTCCAGCTCACCGATTACATCTCGGTGCCCGGTGGATAGTCTTGACCCTGGGTCCGGTGCCCGGCACCCTGCGGGGTGCCGGGCATCCCACAGGAGGCCGCTATGCTTACCCTCAACAACGTTGAGGTCATCTACAACGACTTTATCCTGGTGCTGAAGGGGCTCTCGATGGAGGTCAGAGAGGGTCAGATCGTTGCGCTGCTGGGGGCCAACGGGGCGGGCAAGACGACGACCCTCAAGGCGATCTCCGGCCTGCTCAAGCCCGAGAACGGCGAGGTGACCGACGGCTCCATCGAGTTCGCCGGGGAGCGCATTGACAAAAAAGAGGCCGCCGAGATCGTGCGGATGGGCATCTTCCAGGTGATGGAAGGGCGGCGGGTCTTCGAGCATCTGACCGTGGAAGAGAACCTGCTGGCCGGCGCCTACACCCGGCCTGACCGCCAGCGGATTCGGGAGGACATCGAGCACGTCTACCACTACTTTCCCCGGCTGAAGGAGCGCCGGAGGGCCAAGGCCGGCTACCTCTCCGGTGGCGAGCAGCAGATGCTGGCCATCGGACGGGCGCTGATGGCGCGCCCCCGGCTGATGCTCCTGGACGAGCCCTCCCTGGGGTTGGCTCCCCTCCTGGTGCAGGAAATCTTCGGGATCATCCAACGCATCAACCGGGAGGAAGGAACGACCATCCTGCTGGTGGAGCAGAACGCCAACCTGGCCCTCTCCATCGCCGACTATGGCTATATAATGGAAAATGGCCGCATTGTGTTGGAAGGCGACACCGCTACCCTGCGCGACAACGAGGATGTCAAGGAGTTCTACCTGGGGCTGACGGAGGTCGGGAAGCGCAAGTCCTACCGAGACGTCAAACACTACAAGCGACGCAAACGGTGGCTTTCATAAAGATCGGATACGGAGCGGGGAGTTGCGGGCCTTGGCTCCGCTGCTGGTGGTGGTGGCCGAGGAGCGAGACGAGGGGGTGTTGGCGGAGGAGCGGCGGCTGATCCTGGAGGAGCGGGATGAGCGGCGGCGGGCGGAGTTGTTGGCGGCGGCGGTGACGGTGGCGAGTCGCTACTTTGAGCGGGATTTTCTGTGGGATTTCTTCCGAGAGGAGGTGAAGATGATGCGAGGGAGCAGCTTCATCGAGGAGTGGATCGAGGAAGGCATCCGCAAGGGGAGGGAGGAGGGGATGCGTGAGGGCCTTCAGCAGGGGCTTCAGCAGGGCCTTCAGCAGGGGCTCCAGCAGGGGCTCTTGCAGGCCCGGCGAGAGGCTATCATAGATGTGCTGGTGACCCGCTTCGATCCCACCTACCGGTACCTCCGGGCGTTGGAAGCACGCCTGGAGCGCATCGGGGACCTGGGGACGCTGCGCGAACTGGTGAGTCTGGCCGCCCAGGTGGAGAGCCTAGAGGCTTTCCAAGAGCACCTGGACGCTCTCGGCGATCAGACCGGGTAGCTGGGTGGCTTCTACCCCGTTCCTCGCGATGACGGCATACGTAGATTGGTTCGTAGACCGCGAAAAGCAGTTCCAGGGCTTCCTCAAGATGGTCGCCCGGGAGACGGAGAAGCAGGTGATGCTCGTCCAGGCTCCGGCCGAGATGGGCAAGACCTGGCTCATCCAGCGGCTGCGACACGAGTGTCGCAGCCGGGGCATTCCCGTCGCCCACTTCGACTTCCGGGACCGTCGGCCTTGGGACTACCTGACCATCGTCCGGCAGGCCCGCGATCAGCTTGGCCCTGCCTACTTCAACCCGATGACCCAGGTGATCAACGCCTCGACGGGCGTCAACGTCCAGATCACCACGGGGGCCGGCGCCGGCGGCGTGGACCTCTCCATCGCCGAGGCGGGCGGCCAGGTCGTCGAGAGCGAGATCGCCGTGGGCGACGTGGCCGGCCGCGACATCATCAAGGACAACTTTTTCTTCGTCCAGGCCGATAGCGAGACCGCCCGCCGGACCATCGAGATCCGCATCACCGACGCCTTCTTCGCCTGCCTGGAGGCCCTCTGCCGGGAGCAGGTCGTGGCTTTTCTCTTCGACTCCTACGAGGATGTGACCGAGGAGGCGGATCGCTGGCTGCAGGCCTACCTGCTGGCGCGGGTGCGCGATGGTCTCCTTCCCAACCTCGTCATTGTCCTGGCCGGGCGGGAGGTCCCCCAGTTCGATACCTCCTGGCGTCACTGCCTGGCCCGCACGGGCCTTCACCCCTTCGACAAGGAGGATGTCGTCGAGTACATCGTGCGCAAGCGGGGGCTGACCGACCTGGACCTGGAGACCATCTACCGCACCTCCGGGGGCCATCCGGGCCTTTTGGGCAAGATGGCCGACATCGCAGCCCTGGAGAGCGAGGAGGACGAGGACTGGCTGTGATTAACGAGCGGCTTAGCGGCCTAGCGGCTTAGCGACCTAGCGACCTGGCGACCCAGCGGCCAAGGGACCAAGCGACCACCTGACCACTCGACCAAGCGACCAAGTGACTACCTGACCAAACGACCAGATGACCTGAAGGAGGAGTGCATGACCCCACCCCACGACGTGAAAGACCTGAGCCTGGCCTCCGAAGGCCGATGGCGCATCGAGTGGGCCGAGCGAGAGATGCCTGTCCTACGCCTCATCCGAGAGCGATTCCGCCGGGAGAGGCCGTTGGACGGCGTGCGCATCGCCGCCTGCCTGCACGTGACCACAGAGACGGCCAACCTGATCCGCACCCTGAAGGCGGGCGGGGCTGAGGTGGTCCTGACCGCCTCCAACCCCCTCAGCACCCAGGATGATGTGGCCGCTGCGCTGGTCGCCGAGGACGGCGTGCCCGTCTTCGCCATCAAGGGCGAGGACAATGAGACCTACTACCGCCACATCCACGCCGCCCTGGACCACCGCCCCCAGATCACGATGGACGATGGCGCCGATCTGGTCAGCACGCTGCACAAAGAGCGGACGGACCTGCTTGAAGGGGTGCTGGGGGGCACCGAGGAGACGACGACGGGCGTCATCCGGCTGCGGGCGATGGCTCAGGACGGCGTGTTGCGTTATCCCATTATCGCTGTCAACGATGCGATGACCAAGCACCTCTTCGACAACCGCTACGGCACCGGCCAGAGCACGATGGACGGCATCATCCGGGCGACCAACGTGTTGATCGCCGGCAAGACCGTCGTCGTGGCCGGCTACGGCTGGTGCAGTCGGGGTATCGCGATGCGGGCGCGGGGGCTGGGGGCCAACGTCATCGTCACCGAGGTAGATCCCCTGCGGGCGCTAGAGGCGGTGATGGACGGCTATCGGGTGATGCCGATGCTTGAAGCAGCCAAAGAGGGGAACATCTTCATCACCAGCACCGGCAACGTCAACGTCATTGACCGGTCCCACTTCGAGGTGATGCGGGACGGCGCGATCTTGGCCAACTCCGGCCACTTCAACGTGGAGATCAACATCCCCGCCCTGGCCGAGATGGCCGTGGAGCCGCCTCGCCGGGTGCGTCCCTTCGTGGACGAGTACCGACTGGCCGATGGGCGGCGAATCTACCTCTTGGGCGAGGGCCGGCTCGTCAACCTGGCCGCCGCCGAAGGCCACCCCAGCGCCGTGATGGATATGAGCTTCGCCAACCAGGCCCTGAGCGTGGCCTACATCATACAGCATGCGGCGGAACTGGAGCGCACCGTCTATCCTGTGCCTCAGGCCATTGACCGGGAGATCGCCCGCCTCAAGCTGGAGGCGATGGGGGTCGCCATTGACACCCTGACGCCGGAGCAGGAGAAGTACCTGGCCTCCTGGGAAGAGGGGACGTAGAGCCCAACGGGGGCGCACGTGGGTGCGCCCCCGTCGTTTGGAAGCAACCAAAACCGGTTGGGAGATGTAGGGGCGACCGGCCGGTCGCTCCTCCTTCGTTTTGACTTTCACTATGGAGTCAGGTATAATCAGGCCGGTTTCGGGAAACCGCCTCCCGATGGGTGGGGCGGTTTCCCTATCAAACTTTGCCCCGTCGTCCCGTCTCTGTGAGGTGAAATGTGCGGGCCTTAATCACCGGCGCTAGCGGTTTTGCGGGCAGCCATCTGGTGGACTACCTGGATGCCCACACCGATTGGGAGATCGTTGCCTGGGTCCGTACCGGCAGGAGCAGCGAGGGGGCCTGGCCTCAAGGGAGGGTCTCCATCGTTAGCGGTGACCTCCTCGACGCCGAGAGCGTGGGGAGACAACTGGAACGGATAGCCCCTGACTTCCTCTTCCACCTGGCTGCCATTGCCTCGGTGAGAGATTCCTGGCGCGATCCCTGGCGGGTGCTGGAGAACAACATCCGTGCCCAGCTCAACTTGCTGGAGGGTGTGCGCAAGGCCGACCTTACCCCCCGCATCCTCATTGTGGGCTCTAACGAAGAGTATGGCTTGGTGCGCCCCGAAGAGCTTCCCCTGACCGAGGAGAGCCCCCTCCGCCCTCATAGCCCCTATGGGGTGAGCAAGGTCACCCAGGATATGATGGGGCTGCAGTACCATCTCAGCTATGGCCTCCCCATCATCCGCGTTCGCCCCTTCAACCACATCGGCCCCCGGCAGCGTCTCGGCTTTGTGGCCCCCGACTTCGCCCGCCAGATCGCCGAGATCGAAGCCGGACTCCGCCCGCCCGTGATGCGGGTGGGCAACCTGGAGGCCCGGCGGGACTTCACCGATGTGCGGGACGTGGTGCGGGCC